>RFHW01000068.1 GCA_003695745.1 Methanobacteriota archaeon
GGACTTGTTTTGCAGGGAGAACAGCCCAAGGAGGGGATCCTGTTAGTTGAAGACTATTCTACGAATTTGGAACAAATGGCAAATCTAATGAACCAAATGGCTCCACCAAATTTTCAGATAAACCCGGGTGCAAAACCGCGCCAAAGTGATCCATACAATTTTATTATTAGAAAACATAGCGATATCGGTTTGTAACTGTTATATAGTATTATTTCATGAACTCTGGCACCCTTCGCTGACGCTTCGGCCCCTTTGGGATTCAGATAACAAAGCGGGTATTTGGCTTCTGCTATCGCCTTCTGCAACTCCAGATACACGCAACACGTTAACCTAACCGCCCCTTCCCAAGCATTTAAAACACCTCTTTTTGCGCGCATCCCGCGCAAGCACCGTTGGAACTGTGATTCCTATGTGAACAGCTGTTAGCATGTGAGGTGCAGCGCTGCCACAGCCCCTTCCTTGTCTGGCAGCCTGTTATAGGCTTCGCATGCCTCCCCTGTCTTCAATATCTGCAGCTCTATCCCTCTGGACTCGATGAAACGCCTTGTCTCATCAGGCACCTTCATCCTTCCATATGCGCCTGTGCCAATGATTAAAAGCCGGGGGGAACCTTCGAGGACATCCTTCAGATCCTCTTTCCGGAGCGTATGTCCTTCTCTTCGCCACCACCCGCCGTCCACCCTGTCCTGATACACTATCACGTCGCTTGTGTACTCTTCTCCATCTATGACTATGCGGCCGAATCGATAGGAGTCGATCATCGCCATCTGAATAAATGGTACAATCCAGCCCTCTTAAATATCTTTTTGGCTGCTGGCGTGATAAGGATCGGCGGCGCTATCATGGAGAAGGGCGGGTTTCACAGACCTCAACCTTAATATACCTCCTCCTGTAATCTTTCTGGCATGCAGCTTCTCCTCCTGCACAGCGATTTCATCGAATACGAGGCGTTGAAGAAGACGCCTGTGGCAGAGGATGTGCCAGAGGGGCAGAAAAAGGGCCGCCTTGAGGAGGTTTTGGCCGTCTTCATGGCCGTTGAGAAGGTGGATGAAAAAGACCCCGGTGGGGCGGCTGAGGAGGCGGCGAAGGCCATTGTGGATGTCTGCGGGAAGGTGAAGGCCGGCTCCATCATGCTCTATCCCTATGCCCATCTCAGCCCGAGCCTCTCCAAACCCGATGTGGCCGTGTCTGTGATGAAGGATGTTGAAAAGAGGCTCAAAGACAGGGGCTACACCGTAATGAGGGCGCCCTTCGGCTACTATAAGTCCTTTAACATCCGGTGCAAGGGCCATCCCCTTGCAGAGCTCTCACGAAGGATCGTTCCAGGAAAAGAGGAGGAGGAAGGCGAGTCAGAGGCCCTTAAGGCTGAGAGGAGGCTCAAGTCAAAGTGGTATGTCCTTGACACAGATGGAAGCCTTGTGGAGGCCGAGAAATTCAACTTCAAAGAACACCCGTCCCTCAGGATATTCTATGAATATGAGACCCGCGGGACCCGTGTGTCTGAGGAGGAGCCAGCCCATGTGAGGCTCATGCAGGCCATGGAGCTCGTGGACTATGAGCCGGGCTCAGACTCAGGCAATTTCAGATGGTATCCCAAGGGGAGCCTTATCAAAAGGCTTCTCGAGGCCCATGTGAACTCTATCCTCGCCGGATACGGCGCCATGCAGGTGGAAACCCCCATCATGTATGACTTCCACCACCCCGCGCTATCGAGATACCTCCACAGGTTCCCGGCGCGCCAGTACACCATCCGGTCCGATGACAGGGAGTATTTCCTCAGGTTCAGCGCCTGCTTCGGCCAGTATCTCATGAAACATGACATGACCATTTCCTATCGGAGCCTGCCGCTGCGGCTCTATGAGCTCACCCACTACAGCTTCAGGCGGGAGCAGAGCGGCGAGCTATCCGGGTTGAAGCGCCTCCGGGCATTTACCATGCCTGATATGCACACCCTCTGCAGGGACATGGAGCAGGCGCGTGCCGAGTTCATCGAGCAGTTCAGGCTCTCCATGAGGTGGATGAAGGATATAGAGGTGGGATATGATGTGGCCATCAGGGTGGTGAAGGACTTCTACGAGGAGAACAGGGGTTTTGTGGAGGAGCTCGCCGGGCTCATAGGCAGGCCCGTGCTCATCGAGATGTGGGAGGAGCGCTTCTTCTACTTTGTCATGAAGTTCGAGTTCAGCGTGAATGACACGCTCAAGAAGTCATCCACCCTCTCAACGGTGCAGATAGATGTGGAGAACACAGAGCGCTTTGACATAAGCTATGTGGACGAGAATGGTGAGAAGAGGCATCCCCTCATGCTCCATGCATCGATCTCCGGGAGCATAGACCGCAACCTCTACGCCATCTTAGAGCATCAGGCCATGGAGGCGAAAAAGGGCAGTAAGCCCATGCTCCCTGTGTGGCTCTCGCCCACCCAGGTGCGCCTCATCCCGGTCAGCGAGGAGCATATCAAGCACTGCCAGCGGCTTGCAGAGAGGTTTGAGGAGGCGCGGATCAGGGCTGACGTGGACGATGAGAACGAGACAGTGGCAAAGAAGATAAGGGGAGCTGAGAAGGAATGGATACCCTATATCGTGGTGGTGGGGGAGAAAGAGGCGGGCTCTGGAAGGCTCACCGTAAGGATACGCTCTGAAGGCGGGGCGCAGCAATCCCTTACAACGGAGGAGCTGATCGGAAGGATTCGGGAGGAGGTTTCAGGCAGGCCCTATCTCCCCCTCCCACTGGATCGGATGCTCTCCAAGAGACCGAGATTCAGATGAAAACCTCTTTGACTGAGCGCAGGCTCCTGATACTCATCGTTGCCCTCGGATTTCTGGCGAGGGCCGGGGCAGCCCTTCACTTCACAGGCCAGGGAGCGGCGATAGACTATTTCGGCTACGATGAATCCGTCTATTACTCCCTGGCAAGGCACATGGCCGGGACAACGCCCTTCAGCTACACACTGCAGGGGGCTGAGCTCTATTTCCAGGACTACCGCATATGGTATGTCGATGCGCCTTTGTTCCACCATCCCCCGCTCTTTGTGTGGCTCCTGTATCTGTGGCAGCGGCTCCTGGGAAGCGACGTCCTTCTCTCGAGGATGCTGAACGTGCTGATCGGGACCGTCACCATATATGTGGTGTATCTCATCGGCAGAAGGGTCTCTGGATATGCCGGGCTCCTCTCAGCGGCATTCATCTCCCTTTCAGCCATCAGCATCCAGCAGTCAGGGCTCCTGCTCATGGACAGCCTCCTCGCCATGCTGACAGCGGCCTTCATACTCTCGGTCATCCGCTTCTCAGAGGATGGGACATGGACCAGCCTCTGCCTCTCCATTGCAGCGCTGGCCCTTTCCATGTGGACCCGGTACACAGGGTCTCTGGCCGCATCCTTCCTCATAGTCTACGGGGCGCGAAAAAAGATCGGCTGGAAAGACTCTTTAAAGACCGTTGGAGCGGCCCTTCTGCTGTTCACACCATGGCTTCTGTGGAACCACAGGGTCTACGGGATGGCGATCCCCATTGGCACGTGGCAGAGGATCGCCTCCTGGCCGCAGGTGCCTCTGCCCATCTACGCCTATGTGGCCTTCCTCCCTGTGGTGGCGCCCTTCGCGGTCCTGGGTTTCCTCGGTCTCTTCAGGACAGGGAGGGATGCCTTGAAAGAGGGGCTTGCAGCCCTTGTGCTCCTCTATCTCATCACCTTCTCCATTCCGGCGGAAAAGGAGATGCGCTTCATCCTCCCCGCCATAGCGCCCCTCTCCATCCTGGCAGCGGATTACGTGGATGGTGTCAGAGCAGGCTGGAGAAGACCTCTTTCCCTTCTGGCCATCGCTGCCACAGCGGCATCTGCCTATGTGGTCGTGAGGGCAGGCTACTACTGGTACCTGCCATTCTGGCATTACCATGAGCTCCTGCCTGGACAAAACCCTTTTATGAGTGGTCTCACATAAAGTGTCGGAGACCATTCAGTTCCATGTTCCTCGGTCACGATGAGATACTTGAAAGGATCAGGACGCAGAACCTGATCGAAGGTTATCTGCCTGAGGCTGTGCAGGGCGCGGGTGTGGACCTCCGCATCCACAGGCTATATGAGCTCAGGGGCGGCGGCTTCATCGGCAGGGAGGAGAGGAGGCTGCCAGAGGTGGTTGAGCAGAGCTTCACCCTCAAACCAGGCCAGTATTACCTCCTCTCCACCATGGAAAGGGTGAACATGCCAGAGGACCTTGTGGCCTTCATGTTCAACCGGTCAAGCCTCTTTCGATGCGGCGCCTCACTGCGCACAGCGGTGATCGACCCGGGCTATCACGGCGAGCTCACAGTGGGCATAAAAAATGAAGGCACAGAGGAGATCCATCTGGAAGAGGGGGCGAGAGTGCTTCAGCTCGTCTTCGCGCTGGTGAAGGGCGGGACCCGGAGATACGAGGGCAGGTATCAGGGTGGCAGGGTGGTCTGAGGATGACCTTCACCATAGAGACACCGGCAGGCATATTGCAGTTGGACGAAAAGGGTGGTTTCTCTGGCTTCACCGGCTATGATGAGGATGAGGCTGTGGAGGGGATCTTGGGGAGATGGGCGGCTGACGCCTCTTTATCGGTGGAGGCCGCACGCTTTTTTGTGAAGGGCCTAAGAAGGCTTCTTGAGGAGGCAGGGATAGATCTGAAGGCGTATGTTGAGATCAGGCGCAGGGTGGCCTTCAAAGTGGCTGAAAGGCTTCTCCAGTCCATGCCAGGGGCGGATGAGCCCATAATACAGGCGGTGGCCATCCTTGAAACTGCGAGCCAGACCATAGGGCTCCTTGTGTCAAGGCTCATCTCCATGTGCGCCGCATACGGCCGGGCGATAGAGGCAGGGAACGGGAAGGCTGATGTGGCAGAGCTCCTTGAGGCCGCCGCATCCATACCATCCCCATTTGTGCATGGCCTCACAGCCCAGATAGGGGAGATGATGGAATATCGGGCCTCTGTGGAGTCAGAGCTGGAGGAGCTTATGAAGGCAAGGGCTCCTAACGTGGCCGGGGTCCTTGGACCGCTCCTCGGCGCAAAGCTCATATCCTCTGCAAGGGGTTTGGAGCAGCTTGCAAGGATGCCAGCATCCCGTATACAGGTCCTGGGCGCCGACCGCGCCATGTTCCGCCACCTGAGGGAAAGGGGAGCGCCGCCTAAACACGGGCTCATCTTCCAGCACCCCGCCATCTCCAGGTCGCCATGGTGGCAGCGTGGAAAGATCGCGAGGAGCCTTGCAGCCAAGACCGCCATTGCAGCGCGCCTTGACGCCTATTCAGGCGAGGATCGCTCTGAAGAGCTGAAAGAGGCTTTTCTCAGGAGGTATGAGGCCGTTAAGAAGACCTGTCAGGAGGAGCCTGCGAGGATGAGGATCATCAGGACCCAGAAGAGGAAGGGAAGGACCCGCAGGAGGAGAGGATGAAAGAGATATATCCCGGCGTATATCTGACAGAGGGGGACCGGCTTGCCACTGTGAACCTGGCCCCGGGAAGACGGGTCTATGGGGAGAGGCTTATCGCCGATGGGGAAAGGGAGCTCAGGGAGTGGAACCCGGCGCGGAGCAAGCTATCGGCAGCCCTGCTCAAAGGCCTCAAAACCCTCCCCATAGAGCGGAAGAGCAGTGTCCTCTATCTTGGCGCTGCCACAGGCACCACGGCGAGCCACGTCTCAGATATAGCGGCTGAGGGACGGGTGTTCTCTGTGGAGTCCTCTGTGACGCCCATGTCAAAGCTCATTGAGGTGTGCCGGGACAGGGAGAACATGATCCCGATCCTTGCCGATGCAAACCGCCCTGAGGTGTATGCGCCCCTTCTGGAGGAGGTGGACGTGATATATCAGGACATCGCCCAGAGGAATCAGGCCGAAATCCTCCTGAAGAACTCGGACCTTTACCTGAAGGAGGGCGGCCACATCCTGCTCGCGGTGAAGTCGAAAAGCATTGACTCGACGCGAAAGGCGGGATCTGTGATATCAGATGAGGTTGCAAAGCTCAAAGACCTTTTCAGAATACTGGAGGTGGTGGACCTTGAGCCCTATGAAAAGGACCATGCAATGATTGTGGCTGTGAAAGCGCCTTAGCACAGAGGGCGTCCTCTCAGGCGTTGGCTGCTGGGGAATCCCTGGGATTAGATATAAATAACAGGATGTACAATCCCCGGTTTGTATGACTGAGTGGAAGTGCTCTGACTGCGGGTATTCCATGAGCGGCGATAAGCCTCCTGAGGTGTGCCCCTCGTGCCAGCACAAGTGCGAGTTCATAGACGTCACCTGCTACATCCCTGAGTGCAAGGAAGAGGGCAGGGACTACAGGCTGTAATGGCCCTGTATGTCCATGGCGCCTTGGATCGGGCTTACATCCCTTTAGACTGCGCTGGGCTCTCCCTCTGCCCGGAGGGCGGATCCAGCTCCGGCCTCACAACCCTTATGTACTCCCCCACTGCCTCCCGTGTGGTCCCCACCACAACCCTCCATCCCCTGTCTTTTTTCTCCAGAACCCCTGAGACCTCTATCACCTCGCCCTCCATCGCCTGCCCTGCATAGGTATGGGTGTATGACAGGACCTCGTCAACAAGGTCATGGTCCACCAGATAGATGGAGGGCACATGGAAGGCCATGGACGCATCTGTCACCGTGCACATGAGCTTTACCGGGCCAACCGGTGTTGATGGTCTGAGCTTCACAGCATCATC
Source organism: Methanobacteriota archaeon (assembly GCA_003695745.1). Classification (GTDB taxonomy): domain Archaea; phylum Hydrothermarchaeota; class Hydrothermarchaeia; order Hydrothermarchaeales; family SZUA-236; genus J060. The sequence goes on from RFHW01000068.1 coordinate 6,679, forward strand.
CACAAGGAGGAGGTTGTAGATCGTTCCTTTGTAGACGCCGATGTTGCCCTTCCTCTTCTCATGCCAGAGAAAGTCCTCATGGGACAGCGCCCTCTCACCAGGGAACCGCTTCTCATAGTACCGCTGCCACTGCTCCTCGGTGAGGTTGCCGGCAAGCCCTGACTCCATGAGAGCCTCTCTTGCCCTGTGGAATTGGCGGACGCCGTAGACCACGAAATCTATGTCTGAGGAGTCCCTGTGCATGTCCACGAGGAGGGAGCCTGTAACGCCCTTGCGCTCCTCAGGGACATCCTCCAGGAGCCTGCTCAGCCCCAGCGCCTTCATTGCAAGGGGGTCGCCGGCTGCCTCTGCCTCCAGCTCCATGAGCCTCTGAGCAGGGCTGTAAACCTGCCGGATCGTCTCAGGTGGACAGCGCTGGAGGAGGCGGCCGCCGCGGAGGTGAAGGTGCTCAGGGGCATTCTCTCTGAGGTACTGGAAGGACTCCATGGTAGAGGCCACCTTCCTGTATGCCACGCCCCTGCGCATTCTGTCTCCCTGTGGATGTGGATAGTACCGCAGAAAGGCGATGTCCCCAGCAATGGCTGCGAAGAAAAGCCCTTTTTCTGTCTCCATAAAATCCCTTGGCCGGATAGCCTGCCGGTCCATGTTCAAATCAATTTATGGAAAGGTTTATAAGACCTCCGGCTTTATCTATAAACAGCTTTGGAGGATAAATCAGATGAAGACACTTGTTATCGGCTTAGGACAGGCAGGGGGCAAGATCGCTGACACATTCCTTGCAGACGATCGGAAAAGCCCTGTTCCGCACACCTTTGAGGCCATAGCCGTGAACTCTGCCCTCTCAGACCTCACAGGTCTTGCCAACATCCCTGAGGAGGACAGGATACTCATAGGCGAGACCGTTGTGAAGGGCCATGGCGTTGGGGCTGACAACCGCCTTGGCGCCGAGATCGCTGAGGACGAGGCGGACGCGATACTTAACAGGGTCTCAAAGATCGGTGTGGCCGAGTTTGACGCCTTTCTCCTTGTGGCAGCCCTCGGCGGCGGCACCGGGAGCGGCGCCATCCCTGTTGTGGCAAAGCACCTCAAAGAGGTCTATGACGAGCCTGTATATGCCGTGGGGATCCTGCCTGCAGAGAACGAGGGCGACATCTACACCCTGAACGCCGCGCGGAGCCTGAAGACGCTTCTACCAAGCGCAGATGCGGTGATCCTCGTGGACAACGGAACCTTCCTGCGCGGAGGCGAGAGCGTGAAAGAGGCCTATGAAAGGATCAACAGGGAGATCGTGAAGCGCATCGGGATCATCGCAAGGGCCGGTGAGGTGCGCGGCAGAAAGAGCGTGGCAGAGATGGTGGTGGACACCTCTGAGATCATAAACACCATGCGCACAGGAGGCATATGCAGCATAGGCTATGCCTCGGAACGGGTTTCTGTGAAGAAGAGGGGTTTCCTGTCCAGGCTGCTGTCCCTTTTTGTGGGCGGCAGGAGGGATCAGATTGGCAAGGCATCGCGCATACTCTCTGTGGTGAAACGGGCCACAAAGGGCAGGCTTCTGCTTCCCTGCGACTACCGGTCCGCCAACAAGGCCCTTATCGTGCTTGCAGGTCCGCCGAGCGAGCTTGACCGCAAGGGCATTGAGAAGGCGCGGCAGTGGCTTGAGCAGAACATATCAGGCGCTGAGGTCCGGGGAGGCGACTATCCCCTGCCGAAGAGCAGCTATGTGGGCTGTGTCGTCTTGCTAGCAGGCATATCAAACGCCCCACGTGTCAGGTCGCTCCTTGAGCGGGCGAAGATCGTTCAGGAGAAGGTTGCCGAGGAGCCTAAGAGGGAGAGGGACATCGAAGCCCTTCTAAGCGATATTGACAAGCTGGGTGGAAAGACATAAGATGCTCTATCTTGTCGGTGTGGGAGGGGCCGGGTCAAAGATTGTTGACTCCTTCCACAGGAAGAATGTGGTGAAGAAGCTCATAAGCCGGATCCAGACGAGGGATCAGGAGCGTTTTGCAGGCATAGCGGCAGACACCTCTGAAAAGATAAAGGCCCTTTCAAACATCCCGCCTGAGCACACGGTGATGATAGGCAAAAGCAGGGTAAAGGGACACGGCACCGGTGTGGACGTCTCGCTGGGACAGCGCATCGCCAAGGAGGAGCTGGGGCTTGTGATGAACCTCCTTCGAAAGACCGTGTCTGAGAAGCCCTGGGCGGTGGTGATCTTTGCAGGGCTTGGAGGCGGGACAGGGACAGGCGCCGCCCCGTTGATCGCCCGGAAGATAAAGGACACCTACCGGTGCAAGACCCTTGGCGTCTTCATCCTGCCCTCATCTGGCGAGGGGAGGGTGTATCAGAAAAACGCCTATGAGAACCTTGAGAAGGTGGCTGCAAGCGTGGACGGCTCCCTCTTCTTCGACAACAACGTGCTCACAGAGAAGGGTGAGGACATCCTTGCAGCCCATCAGATCCTGAACCAGCATATCCAGAGCTTCTTCCGTCTGGTGGATGAGGGTTTTCTGGAGCGGTGCTTCGGAAATTGGTCCACCGCAGGGTACTGTCGGCTTGACTCGGACCATGTGTCTGTGAAGGAGGTGGTGGAAAGGATACTCAGGGACCACATCTATCTGAGGTTCAACATGGAGCGGATCAGGAAGATGGTCTTTATAGCGCGAGGCGACCTTGACGCCCTCTTCGGCCACGACTTCGCCCAGGGATGGGCCAAGAACAAATTCGGAGTGGACCTTGAATACCAGTTCTACGGGGACACAGGCGCGAGGGGCGTGGAGACCGGGCTTCTCATAGTTGGAACGAAGGATTTAAATGGTAGATTCGATGATATAAAAGAGGTGAAGGGCGCCGGACAGGCCTCTGAGCTGGAGGCGCTGCTGAAGGACATAACCCCCATATTCTAAGGAGGAATGAGCGATGAACTATCAGGTTAGGATGCTGCTGACCCTGTCAGTTGTGTTGCTTGTCTCGATTGGCCTTTCCAATGCCGTTGAGAACGACTATCTCGCTGTTTCAGGGCAGCCCAAGATCACCCATACAGAGAAGATATACTCTGGCGACCCCTATGCCGCGGAGGTGAAGCTTGTGAGGGTGGGGATCATACCGAGGGAGGCGACTCTCAACGTCTCCACAGGCTCTGTGAACCCCATCATAAAGCTGAAGGTGGACGGCGGTGATGAGCAGACCTACACCTCCCAGTCGGTCATCCTGCCCCTGCCGCCGGATGGTGTGAGCGAGATAGAGGTGAAGATATCGGGCAACGCCCCCACCGTCACAACCGACAGGGAGGTGGAGATGTTCTCCATAAGCACCTATGTGGTCTATGATGATATGAACAAGGGGGATCAGCTGGAGATTGAAAGGAGCCTTAAGGTGACCAACCCTGAGATCGAGGATGCCCTGAGGTCCATTGCAGAGGCCAAGAGCAGGCTTATGGAGGCTGAGACAGCTATCTCGGATCTGAAGTCCCAGAACATTGACACCACCTCTCTTGAATCCCGGCTTGAGATCGCCAGGGACACCATCAGGGATGCCGAGCTTTCAAAGGAGAGGGGATACCCTATTGAGGCTAAGAGGCAGGCTGACAACGCCGTGAAGTCCCTTGAGGGCATAATCCAGGATGCCTCGGCCAGATCCAAAACCGTCTATGACATAAAGAAATACGCCGCCATTGCGGTGGCGGTCATTGTCGCTATCATCGGCATCTCTGTGCTGAGGCGCAAGCGAGAGGAGCTGGGCTAAAGCATACGACGGGTCTGTAGACTGGGGCGGCGAATGCAAAAACTTGTAGGGGCCGCGCAAGGAGGTTTCACGGTCACCTATATATACCACCCTGATGGAAAGCCCCTTTAATATGAATGTCATCGCAGCCTCTACACTGGCCTTTCTCACAAAACCCCTCTCCGAGGCAATAGAAGATGTGGCAGCGCTCGGGTTCAGGGGTATCGAGATATACTATGAAGGGGCTCATGCCCTCTCTGAAAGAGAGCTCAGGGACCTGCTGTCGCCCTATGACCTCAGACCCTTTCTCCACGCCCCCTTCTCAGACCTGAACCTGGCAAGCTTCAAC
>RFHW01000069.1 GCA_003695745.1 Methanobacteriota archaeon
ATCATTAATGTTACGTATGACGTAACAAAAGCTTTTTAAGTCGGCCTGCTGATTTTAATTTCACGGTGAAATGTGATGTATAACGTCGAAGAAAACATTGAGCGCTATATGAGAGACCTGGGAGCCTCCATCCTCTTCTCACCCGCCCCGGGCGAGACCATAAAGAAGGTGAGAAAGGGGATCGAGGCAAACCAGGAGGACATGGCAAGGCTTCTCGGGCTGCGCAGGGAAACCCTCTCAAGGATCGAGACCGGCGTGATACAGCCCACAGCCAGCTTCATACGCCGCTTCAGCAAAATAGCCTCCACAGTAAAGGTCTTCAGAGACATAAACGCCCTGAAAGAGGCCTCCCCAACAGAGGCGCAGATACCGTTCAGCCCGACCTTCATCAGATCACACTTCTCATTCTCACCGGCAGAGCTTGAGCTCCTCATGGAGCTCGGCAACGCCAGCTACAACAAGACAAAGAAAAAGGTTCTACGGAGGATCAGGATATGAACATAGCATGGTTCAGCGAGCTCACAAAGGATGACATACCCCTTGTGGGCGGTAAAGGCGCAAATCTGGGCGAGATGACAAAGGCCGGGCTGCCTGTGCCAGAGGGGTTCGTGGTCACAGCAAAGGCCTATGAGTCCTTCATAAAGGCCAGCAACCTCTCAAAGAAGCTGGAGGAGATGCTCCGCGTGGACGTGGACGACAGCGCAAAGCTCCAGGCCGCATCAAAGAAGATAAGAAAGCTCATTGAAGCAACGCCGGTCCCTGAGAAGATCAAAAAGGACGTGACACGGGCATACAAAAAACTGGGCAACGGCAAGGACGTCTATGTGGCTGTGAGAAGCTCTGCAACGGCAGAGGACCTGCCAGACGCCTCCTTCGCAGGCCAGCAGGAGACCTTCCTGAACACACGGGGCGAGGAAGAGCTTCTGAAGAACATGAGGAAATGCTGGTCCTCCCTCTTCACCCCCCGGGCCATATTCTACAGGATAAAACACGGCTTTGACCACTCCAAGGTGCTTATCGCGGTTGTGGTGCAGCGCATGGTAGATGCGGACAAGGCCGGTGTCATGTTCACAGTCCACCCGGCAACAGGGGAGAAGGACAAGCTCGTAATAGAGGGGGCCTGGGGCCTTGGCGAGGGGGTGGTCTCTGGAACCGTGACGCCGGACCACTATGTGATGGACAAGGAATCAGAGAGGCTCCTTGAAAAGGAGATCGCAAGGAAGGAGACCATGTTCATACGTAACAGCAAGGGAAGGACAGAGCAGGTGGAGACCCCGAAGGAGATGCAGACAAAGCAGGTGCTCTCAGAGGAGGAGCTTGTGAAGATAACAAGGCTTGGAAAGCTCCTTGAATCCCACTATGGCAAGCCTCAGGACGTGGAGTGGGCCATTGAAGACGGCTCAGACCCCTATCTGACACAGACACGGCCCATAACGGTCCTCTACGCCGAGGGCGAGGAGAAGGAAGAAGAGGCCGGGGAGGGGAGGAAGGTCATTGTAAAGGGCCTTGGAGCCTCACCTGGAACAGCCTCCGGGCCTGTGAAGATACTTCAGAACGTGGAGGAGCTTGACAAGGTCAAGGAGGGCGATGTGCTCGTCACCACCATGACCAACCCTGATATGGTGCCTGCCATGAAACGGGCCGTTGCCATTGTCACCGAGGAAGGTGGTATGACCTGCCACGCTGCCATCGTGTCGCGGGAGCTCGGGATACCGAGCATCGTGGGCACAGGGAACGCCACACAGGTGTTGAAAGACGGGATGGTCATCACCGTGGACGGCTCGCGGGGCGTGGTCTATGAGGGGTCTGTGAAGGCCGTTGAAGCGAAGCCTGAGACTGTGACAGTCGCCCGGCCGCAGGTGATAACCGCAACAGAGGTGAAGGTGAACCTCTCAGTCCCTGATGAGAAGGTGGCCCGTAGGATGGCGGCCATAGCAGATGGCGTGGGCCTTCTCAGGGTGGAGCACATCATCCTCGGCATGGGCCGCCATCCCATCAGCTTCATCCAAGGCGGCGATGAAGAGGAGTTCGTAGAGCGGCTCTATCGGGACCTGAAGATCGTTGTGGACGCCTTCTACCCCAAGATCGTCTATATCAGGACCCTTGACGCCCCGACAGATGAGTTCAGGTCTATGAAGGGCGGTGAGGATGAGCCCTATGAGCACAACCCCATGCTCGGCTGGCGGGGGATACGGCGCGGTCTGGACCAGCCGGAGATACTCAGGGCCGAGCTGAAGGCCATAAAACGCCTTGTAGAGGAGAACTACACCAATATAGGCGTCATGATACCGCTTGTCCACCACCCCGATCAGGTGCGGGAGGCCAAGAGGATCGCTGAGGAGGTGGGTGTCATCCCCCAGAGGGATGTGAAGTTCGGCATCATGGTGGAGACACCTGCAAGCGCTGTCGCAATCGAGGACTTCATAAAGGTGGGTCTGGACTTCATCTCCTTTGGCACCAACGACCTCACCCAGTACACCCTCGCCCTTGACCGGAACAACGAGCGGGTGGCAAAGCACTTCACAGAGAAGCACCCGGCGGTGCTAAAGCTCATACAGGGCGTCATAGACGCGTGCAACCGCCATGGCGTTGAGACCTCTATCTGCGGGCAGGCCGGCTCAGACCCTGAGGTGGTGAAGCAGCTTGTGAAGTTCGGCATCACAAGCGTTTCAGCAAACCCTGATGCTGTGGAGAAGGTGCGTGAGACCGTGGCCCGGGAGGAGAAGAGGCTGCTCCTTGAGAATGCCAGGAGGAATGCAGCCGGCCGCTCCACATAGGTCTTCAGCCTCTCCATCTGGATGTGTGCCTGGATTTACCCATATCTGGTAACCCAAGCTATATCTCCTAGCGGCAGGCATCTAATATGATTGAGGAACACTGAAAATGCCAAAGCAGCCGAAAGACCCGGACAAGCTGAACCCGCGAAGATGCAGATATGCGGCGCCTTATATGGTGGACAACGGCGTTCTCGATGTCTATATCTGCCGGCGGTTCAGCGGGACCTGTTATTTCGAGCCCAATGGCGGAAGGCAGTTCAAAAAGCTCTGCGACAGATAAGCGAGTTTGCACCACCA
>RFHW01000070.1 GCA_003695745.1 Methanobacteriota archaeon
CCCCTTGACTACCCCTATGAAAGGCTCCCAGAGGGTGTGAAACACCCTTCCTTCATCTACAGGTATGTGACGGCAGGCATAGGCCACTATGGCAACAACATGGGCATACCCACGGTGAACGGCGCCATCTACTTTGACGAGTCCTATGTGGGCAACCCCCTTGTATACTGCGGCACAGTGGGGCTTGTGAGGAAATCACGGTACACGAGGGATGTGAAACCGGGCGATGCCATCATCCTTGCAGGCGGGAGGACAGGGCGCGACGGCATCCACGGCGTCACCTTCGCCTCTGTGGAGCTCACAGGAGGGGAGGAGCGCTCGGTGGTGCAGATCGGCGACCCCATAGAGGAGGAGAAGGTGAAACGGGCGATCCTCCAGATCAGGGACCGGGGCCTTGGCTCGGCCATCACAGACCTCGGCGGCGGCGGGCTCTCCTCGGCGGTGGGCGAGATGGCCCATCGCTTTGGATGCGGAGCGGTGGTCCATCTTGAGAGGGTGCCTCTCAAACACCCTGGGATGGAGCCGTGGGAGATATGGACGAGCGAGTCGCAGGAGAGGATGCTCCTGGCCTGCAGAAAGGAGAAGGTCCCGGAGCTTTTAAGCGTCTTTGAGGAGGAGGATGTGGAGGCCGTGGAGATCGGAGAATTCACTGCAGATGGCGAACTCCGGATTATGAACAGGGGAGAGAAAGTGGCAGAGATAGACATCTCTTTTTTGTTTGAATCCAGCCCGAGGGTCCGAAGAAGAGCTGAGCCGTTGAAAAAAAGATTCATTGAGCCTGTCTTTGAACCCGGCGACTTAGCATCTGATCTGCTTGACTTGTTAGCAATGCCCAACATCGCCTCCAAAGAAGCGGTGATACGCACCTATGACCATGAGGTGAAGGCTGCCACTGTCCTGAAGCCCCTGCAGGGGCTGGACGGCCCGGGCGACGCCGCTGTCATAAAGCCTCTTTTCGATTCCCACAGGGGAATCGTGATCTCAAACGGCATGAACCCTGAGTACGGGAAGATAGACCCCTATCACATGGCGGCCTGCGCCATCGACGAGGCGATCAGGAACAACATCGCCGTTGGCGGCAGGAGGATCGCCCTCCTTGACAACTTCTGCTGGGGCAGCCCTGAGAAGCCGGACAGGCTCTATGGTCTTGTGAGGGCGGCCCAGGCATGCTATGACACTGCCATTGTCTTTGAAACACCCTTCATCTCTGGGAAGGACTCCCTCTACAACGAGTCAGAGCTGGGGCCTGTGACCCCCACCCTACTCATATCCGCGATCGGCGTCATCCCCGACGTGCGCAGGGCCGTGTCCATGGACCTCAAGGAGCCTGGGAGCAGCGTCTATATCATTGGCGAGACAAAGGACGAGCTGGGAGGCTCGCACTACTATAAGCTGAAGGGGTATCTTGGGAGGAACGTGCCTGTTGTGGACGCCAAGAAGGCGAAGAAAGGGTTTGAGGCCCTTACAAAGGCCATTGACGCCGGCTGTGTGAGAAGCTGCCATGACATCTCGGAAGGCGGCTTGGGCGTGGCAGCCGCTGAGATGGCCTTTTCAGGCGGGCTTGGCCTGGAGATCGACCTTTCAAGGATGCCCGGAGAGAAGGGGCTGCGGCAGGACACCCTCCTCTTCTCAGAGTCACAGAGCAGATTCCTTGTGGAGGTCTGCGACGACAGTCTTTTTGAGGGGATCATGGAAGGTGTTGCAGCCTCGCGGATCGGCAGGGTGGCAGATGGCGACAGGCTTCAAATACGCCATGGAGAGGAGATGATAATAGATCTGGACATTGACAGTCTGAAGAGGAGCTGGCAGCATGGCATATAGGGTGTGTGTCCTCAGGGCCCCGGGCACGAACTGCGATGCCGAGACGGCGTGGTGCCTGCAGAAGACAGGTCTGGAGGCCGAGGTCGTCCATGTGAACCGCTTCATAGATGGCAGGGCTGATTTCATGGGCTATGATGGACTCGTCATACCCGGAGGATTTAGCTTCGGGGACCATGTCCGGGCCGGCGCCCTCCTTGGAAAGATGCTTAAAGAGAGGTTCTATGAGCCCCTCTCCCGCTTCTCAGAGGAGGGGAGGCCCATACTCGGCATATGCAACGGCTTTCAGATCCTCGTGGAATGCGGGCTCCTGCCCGGTGGCGGCATGTCAGCGGCGCTGACCACGAATCTTTCATCCCGCTTTGAGGCCAGATGGGTGAAGCTCAGGGTGGAGCGCGAGAACCTCTTTACAAGGGGGATGGCAGGGTCTGTGAGCCTCCCTGTGGCGCATGGCGAAGGCCGGTTCCTTATGAGGGAGGAGGAGATCAAGGCTCTGGAGAAAAGGGGGCAGGTGGTCTTCAGATACGCCTTTGACGACGGCCGGCCAGCCGGGGGGGCCTATCCAGCGAACCCCAACGGCTCGCTCCACGATATAGCTGGCATATCCAATGAGGCAGGCACCGTTCTGGGGCTCATGCCCCATCCTGAGCGCGCCTTCCACCGGCTCACCCATCCCACGTGGACCCGGGAAAGGATGGAGGAGGGCGATGCCTTTGGAGAGGGATACATGATATTCAGGAACATGGCCGATTATATCAGAAAAAGATGAATCTACACTGGAAACATAGCTTCCATATAACAAACGGTTAAATATGTTAATGCATATCCAATTGATATTATGGAACTGTCCTCCTCCAACCTTGAGATCGATGACGTTGCCCTGAGGCTGGACGGGTTCTTCAGGAAGTACTATCACGAGAAGATCCTCGGGATAGCAAGAAGCTATCCTGATGAGAAGCGGCTTGAGGCGGATTTCAAGGACCTTGACCTCTATGACTTCGCCCTTGCCGAGCATCTCCTCGCCTTCCCTGATGAGACCATCTCAACGGCAGAGAAGGTTATCAGGGACCTTGACCTCCCCTTTGAAGGGGCGCCGCCAGAGATCCATGTGGCCTTCTATAACCTGCCTGAAGGCTCCAAGCTTCAGATACGGGATATAAGGAGCGACCATGTGGGCCGGCTCATCTCCATCCAGGGGGTGGTGCGAAAGGCAACGGACATCAGGCCAAAGCTCCTGGTGGGCAACTTTGAGTGCCAGCGCTGCGGCCATACCATGAGGATACCCCAGCATGACATAAAGCTCAAAGAGCCCTATCTCTGTGAGAGCTGTGAGACCCGCGGGCCATTCAAGCTCCTTGTGACTGACTCAAAGCTTGTGAACTCCCAGAAGATCATGGTACAGGAGAGCCTTGAGGAGCTCAGGGGAAGGGAGCACCCCAAGCAGCTCACCGTCTTCTTGGAGGATGATCTCACAGGCAGGGTGATGCCCGGCGACAAGGCCGAGATTGCAGGCGTCCTCAGGACGCGGCGCAACTATAAGGACAAGACACGGGTCTTTGACATCTACCTTGACGCCCTGTATGTGAAGCCCGTTGAGGTGGAGTTCGAGGAGGTGAAGATATCAAAGGAGGATGAGGAGCGGATCCTGAAGCTTTCCAAGGACCCCAAGGTCTATGACCTGATCAGGGATTCCATAGCGCCCCATATCTATGGCTTCCACGACATCAAGACAGCCATCATGTACCAGCTTTTCTCATCCCCGCGGATCGAGATGCCCGACGGAGGGAAGATCCGGGGCGACTCCCACATACTCATCCTCGGCGAGCCTGCCACAGGCAAGTCCGAGATACTCCAGTATGTGGCAAAGGAGCTTGCCCCCAAGGGCATCTTCACATCAGGGAAAGGCGCCACAGGCGCGGGCCTCACAGCAACAGCTGTTAAGGACGAGTTCGGCGACGGCGGATGGAGCCTTGAGGCCGGGGCCCTGGTCCTTGCAGACAAGGGCATCGCCTGTGTGGACGAGTTTGACAAGATGAGCAATGAGGACCGCTCGGCCATGCACGAGGCCATGGAGCAGCAGACGGTGAGCGTCGCGAAAGCGGGGATACTCGCCCAGTTCTCTGCAAGGGCCGCCATCCTCGCCGCCGCAAACCCCAAGTTCGGGCGCTTTGACCAGTACAAGCCGATCTCAGATCAGATAAACCTCACCCCCACCATCATATCCCGCTTTGACCTCATCTTCACGGTTCGGGACGATATCGATGACACCCGCCAGATCGCAAAGCACATCCTCGATTCTGTTGTGAGCCCTGCCAAGGTGTCGCCGCCCATCTCGCCGGATTTCTTCAAGCTCTATGTGGCATATGCGAGGCAGCGCTGCAACCCTGTGCTCACAGAGGAGGCGAGGGAGGAGATCGAGAAGTACTATGTGGAGCGGCGTGAGGCGTCACGGGATCAGGCCATGCCGCTGACGGCAAGGCAGCTCTGGGCCGTGATAAGGATTGCCCGCGCCTCTGCAAGGGTGCGGCTCTCGGACAAGGTGACTGTGGAGGATGCAAGAAACGCCATAAGGCTTCTTGATGTGTCCCTCCGTGACGTGGGCCTTGACCTTGACACAGGCACCGTGGATATTGACAAGCTGATGACGGGCGTCACCAAGAGCCAGAGGGACAAGATACAGATCATACTGGGCATCATCAGGGAGCTTGAAAAGGAATACGGGCCTGTGAAGAGGGAGGAGATAACGGGCAGCGCCGCTGACAGGGGCATAAAGCCTGAGGAGGTTGACAGGCTCCTTGAGATCCTCAAGAAGAACGGCGAGATATATGAGCCGAAACCGGGCCAGTTCAAGATAGTGTAGGGTGATCCTTCCATGGACGAGCGCACCGCCTATAAGCTCTTCATAAGCGATATCGTGGAGAGGAAGATCCACTCAGAGGAGGGGAGGCTGCCATATATAGACTACAACGGCCTGCAGGTGTCAACGGTGAGGGTCATGGGCACGGTCGTGTCGCGCCATGATTCTGAGAGATACAGCATCATCACCATCGACGATTCCACTGAGACCATCTCTGTCCGGGCCTTTGGAGAGGATATGGAGCTGCTCTCAAAGATCGCGCCCGGCGACACCGTGGACGTCATAGGCGCCCTGAGGGAGTATGAGGGCGAGAACTATCTCCTGCCCATCGTCGTCTATCGGGTCTCGGACCCAAACTGGGAGGTTGTGAGGAAGCTGGAGCTCCATATAAGGGCGAAGAAGACCGGGGTCAGGCTCTCAGAGACACCGGGGGTCTATGTGGAGGAGGTGGTGGAAGAGGATCTGAAGCCCCTTGTTCTGAGCCTTATTGAAAGGCTGGATGAGGGTGATGGAGCAGACTACAACACCCTGCTCAAGGACTCAGGCCTTGAGGACACACGGCTGGACGAGACCCTCAACGAGCTCCTCTCCAACAGCGAGATATACGAGCCAAAGATAGGCAGGTTCAAGAAGGTCTAAAGGTGTCTGTGTTCCGGGGAACGCTCAGGGCCTTCTGGACTCGTATCTTTCAAGCCGCTTCTTGAGCTCCTTGATCTCTTTTTTGAGCTCCACCATCTTTGCCTCCCTGCCAATGGTGAGCCTCTGCCATTTCTCAAGCTCCTCAACCTTTTCCCTGAGCTCCTTCTCCGCGCGCCTCGCCTCTGTAACATCGGTCACTATCCCCAGGATCGCCCTCTCCCCTTCAAAGTCTATCAGCCGTGTGGCGTGTATCGCCGTTATCTCCCTGCCATCCCTTGTCACCAGCTTATATTCATATGGCGGGATCTCTTCACCCTCCATGTGCCTTCTGAGGTTCTCTTTGACCAGCTCTCTTGATTCTGGGGCTATTATCCTCATCAGGTCAAAGTCCTTTGAATAGAACTCCTCCCGCGTGTAGCCCATCACCTCCTCGCACTTCCTATTGGCATAGACCACACGCCCGCCTCTGTTGATAAATATCATGTTAGGCGATTCTTCAGCGAGGTTCCGGAACATCCCTTCAGATCTCTTCAGCTCATCCCTCATAGCCTCATGCCTTTTGGTCCAGCGTTGAAGGCCGAAGATGCCTATTACCATCCCAAGCCACACGAGATCCTCTATTTTATAGCCCAAGAGCGGCGGGACCCTCTGGAAAAACTCGTCCAGGACATCTGCATAAAAACCTGTAAAGACCAGCAGGTTGCCGGCGGCAAGGGGGAGATAGATCCCTCTGTCATCGGAGATCCTCCCTATCAGAAGAACACCTGCAAAGGAGAGGGCTGCCAGCACACCTTCGGCCAACACATCCTCAATGTCCACAACGGCCACCATGGACGAGGTCGCCTGCGTCCACAGCGTTAACAGAGCCGCAACCAGGATATATAGAAGCGGGACAAAGAGCGCAGCTCCACCGACGCCTTTCTTTTTCATCTACAACCTCCACTCCTGCTGACTGCCAAGGGAAATCACAGGGGCGCCATATTAACCTTTCCCATGCATACACGGCCCTTGCCTACGGCATGGCTAAAAGGTCCTGGCAGCCCATATGGCGCCGATGATCTGGAAGAAGGGTATGGCGGTTGATTTTTCGGATGAATAACATGTGGACGGTTTTTCCCTCAAAAACACATAATCAGGGGTAGGGGCGCCGCTTTTTATGGGTGCTGATGTGGAGATACGCCTATCCCATGGGTGGTGTCATGCCCATGTTCCCGAGGCCTTCCATGAGCCGGGCCTGGTACTCGTCCATGGTCATGATGGGCATGTCAGGCATGGCCACGTCGGCCTCTGAGACCACGTTGAGCTCGCAGTCATAGGTGTCTGTCACCTTGGAGCTCTCGTAGGCTGCCTTCATGTCATCCATGTCCATGGTGGCCTCTTCCACCGGGAACTTGACGAGCACCTGCTCCCCGCCGGCGTCCATGACGGTGTAAACACCTTCGTTGTCGAGGTAGGTGTTGCCGCCGGGGCTGGTCACCTTGCCCTTCCCCTTCAGGAAGTACATGGTCGTGCCATCTGCCATGGTGCACTTGAAGTTCACCAGCTCCTGAGAGGCCTTTTTGGCTTCTGCCTTGGCCTTCTGGGCCGCTGTCTCTGCTGCAAGGTCCGCTGCCTTATCCTTGGCCCTGTCAACAGCCTCTTTGCCGCTCATGTCGTCTGATGGGCTGCCTCCAAGGCAGGCTGTGAAAAGCGCAGCCAGAACAAGGAGCATGGTGAAAAGAGCAATATGTCTTTTATTCACAGTTCATTCCTCACACTCCCAAGGCGACGGATGTTTAAAAAGCTTTCGAAAAACAGCCGAGGTGGTGGATGTTCATTCAACTGCCCCGGTGTCTGATATATGGCAGCAGGGCCTGGAGATGGGCCCGATAGACTGGGATTCATTTATATATGAAGAAGTAGCAGGTGGGGCTGTTTGATATTAAGGACGATTTTGAATGGATTTTCATACCCTCTGTGGCAGACGGCATCTCGCCCTGACGGCGGCCCTTGTCCTCCTCTTTCTTCTGAGCGGATGTCTATCATCGACTTCTTCTTCCGGAGATGGGGGTTCTGGCCTGACATCGGCACCGACCAGAAACAATGGTGAAGGTGTCCAGGACCTGGCTCCTGATGTGGCAGAGCTCGTCAAGGCCTCGCAGACAACACCGCCCCCGCCAACACCGGATGAGCTCATCCAGAAGGACCTTGCCGATGGCAGGATATCCGAGCTTGAGGCTGTGGAGCTCACCTTCCTCGCCTCCTACGCGCCTGAGAGCCTGCCAGAGGGCTATCAGGGAAAACAGGTGGGGATGGGCAGAAACTCCCTTCAATGGGCCGTAATCTGGCTGGACAAGAACTGGGATGACCTGGACGAGGAAACAAAGAGCAGGCTTCTGCCCTTCTATCTTGAGCCTGATGATCCGGGCAGCGTCTATAACCCTCATGCCGCTGATTCCAAGGGGCTTGTGCTTGACTCCATCCTGCCGGGCGTGGAGGCAAAGACGCCGCTTACAAAGAAGATGTCGGTTGTAATCTCAGAGAACCCAAAGAGGGATGCTGTAATATTATATGAACCCGCTTTTGAGAGCGATATTAAGAAGGCTGGTTACATCAAAGAGGCTGTTCAAAAGGCCTATCCCATGTATGAGACCCTCCTTGGAGTGAGGCCCTCTGCAGCCCCATACATATATATTGCAGAGACAGGCAACAACTATGGCTTGGCCTATCAGCCAAAGAAGATCGATGGCGAGAAGAGATGCAGAATATACATCAACTATAAGATCAAAAAACCAGAGGTCATAAAATCCACTGTCGTCCACGAGCTCTTCCACTGCTTCCAATTCTACCTGCCCCTTGACTACGACCCCAATGATGAGAGATGGCTTATGGAGGCCACAGCCACATGGTCTGAGAACTATGTGTACCCTGAGCATAACAGCGAGTGGGAGTATCTGGGAGGCTTCTTCAACAGCCTTCAAAAGGACATGATAACCTGGAACATGGGAAGGGAGTACAGCACCTACACATGGTATCTCTTTCTGAGCGAGGATACCGGCAACCCCGGTTATGTGGCAGATGCCCTGCGCAATGCCAGGACCACAATAGCACGGCTTGCGGCCACGAATTTCAAGGGCTTCGACTCTTACTTTGCAGAGTATGCGCTCTGGAACATAAACGACCTGGGCTGGTTTTTCTACACTGACACACCCTCGTTCCCAACAGGTTCATACAAAGGAGAACCAATGTACCCGAATGGAGAGGCAGTTGACTATTACAGCATCAGAAACAAGGGGCTTCTCTCGCCCAGCATCTCCCTTCCGCCTCTATCCATGAAATACCAGTTCTATACATTCTCCCCTGATGTGGAGGAGGTGGTATACCGGTTCCCGGACAAGGGGGACGAGGAGAAGAGAAGGAGGGCCCTGATCAAGATAGCTGGGGAGTGGCAGGAGGAGGACTGGACCCATCTGAAGAAGCGAAGGTTCTGCAGAAAAAACCCGGCTGAAAAGGTTGAGGCCATATTACTGGTTTTCTCAAACTCCGATGAAGCCGAGGGATATCAGTATAACCAGGATATGGACGTGGATACACGGGGGGACTGCACTGAAACCTGGCGGGGCTGGGTAACCTATGGATGGAGCGGCAAGAACCAGGAGGACGTGCTTGGCGACGGCACCAAGCTCGTGACCCACACATCAACAGGCCGGGTCAGGATAGCTGAGACCCTCGTCTATGATAAAGAGCTCAACCAGTACCTTGTGGACAGCTCAAAGACCTTTGTCTATGGCAAGGATAATCTGATAGTGGATTATCCCCACGGGGATAGGGCCGTTGGATACCCCAGCACCAAGTTCGATGTCTGCGGCACCATCACGGAGGTTGAGATCGCAAAGGTCAGCGGCACAAGCGATAACAGCTGGAAAGTGGATAAGGAGCATCCAGAGGACAGCGACGCACCCATACGTATCTGGAGCTCGGAGGAAGACCCGCGCAGGGTCCTTGTGGACCTGCAGCCCTTCTTTGCAGAGGATTCCAGCCTGTCAGGGTCCTATGAGTCCGAGAGGAGCAGACAGTACAAGGACTGTGCTGCAGTGCCCCAGGTCGCTCCATTCAGCAGCGACTATTCCACTGAGCCTTATGAAGCCGGTGACTACGGGTATGTGCCGGACACAGAGGCTGGGACCGGCGTCATCGAAGCAACATTGTCTGACGATGGGGAGCACATCAAGGGCAGTGGCACAGGCTGGCTAAGCTACGGCTGGGGGCAGGTGCCTGTCCAGATCACCGTTGACTATGCCTTCGGATAAAACCTCGGATTCCCCTCTCAAGCCCTCAGGCTTACACTTTGAGCCTGTAATATCCTTGAATCTGCCCCATGGCCCATATTGACTATGCGTGCAAAAGATATGATCTCTTTTCATTTAGCCGGTGTCTGAATCTAAAAGGTCTTCGCCGCCCA
>RFHW01000071.1 GCA_003695745.1 Methanobacteriota archaeon
CGGGGTTATCTCGGCGGCCGTGCCTGTGAAGAAGACCTCATCGGCCGTTAGAAGAGACCCCCTTGTGAGGTCCCGCTCCTCAACGGTGTGGCCAAGATCATCTGCGATCTCCATCACCGAGGCCCGTGTGATCCCCCGGAGGATGCTGGCGTGCTCAGGCGGGGTGTATATGTAGCCGTCCTTGACAACGAAGATGTTCTCCCCCGGCCCCTCGGAGACCATGCCCCTGTAGTCGAGCATGATGGCCTCGTCATAGCCTGCCTTGAGCGACTCCACCTTGGCGAGGATGCTGTTCACATACTGGCCTGTGCATTTTGCAAGGGGCGGGAGCACATTTGGGCTGATGCGCTGGTAGCTTGAGATGTTGCATCGGATCCCGTTCTTGATCCCCTCCTCCCCCAGATAGGCGCCCCATGGCCAGACCGCGATGGACACGTTCACCGGAGCCTTCAGTGGGTTGAGGCCCATCTCGCCGTATCCCCTGAATGCGATGGGCCGGATATAGCAGCTCTCCAGCCCGTTGGCCCTGATAAGCTCCTTGGTGGCGCTTCGCAGCTCCTCAAGGGCGTAGGGTATCTCCATGTGGTATATCTTGGCAGATGCATAGAGGCGCTCAAGATGCTCTTTGAACCTGAAGACCGCCGGCCCCTTCCGGGTCTTGTAGCAGCGGATGCCCTCGAACACGCCGGAGCCGTAGTGGAGGGCATGGGTGAGCACATGGACCTTGGCCTCCTTCCAGTCCACCATCCTCCCGTCCATCCAAATCTTCTTGACCTCCGGGATAGGCATAGCGTTGACTCTCTCTGGATATTATTTAAATTTTTTCTCTGGGCCGGGGGGCTTTGAGCAACAGATTTAATAAGTATGATTGCTAAAATCCTAAAACATTATGGCGAAGATACTCGTTGTTGACGATGAGCCTGACCTCATCATCCTTGTGGACCGGGTGCTCAGGAAAGAGGGCCACGAGGTCATAGGCGCTTCAGGCGGTGAGGAGGCTCTGGAGAAGCTGAGAGGGCTGCGGCCCGACCTGATACTCCTGGACATCATGATGCCCCGCCTTGACGGGTGGCAGACGCTCAGGCTCATCAGAAAGCTGGACGGGTTCAAAGATGTGCCGGTGGCCATGCTCACTGCAAAGGCCCTCACTCCGGAGGTCATTGCAAGGGAGGAGATCGGCGAGCTTGTGGACTATATCCAGAAGCCCTTCACCAAGAGAAGCCTCATTGAAAAGGTGAATGAGATACTTGAGTCCCTCAGGGAGATCCGGGAAAAGAAGAAAAAGCTGGACTCGGTGGTGGATGACCCTGAGACCATAGACACCTATGAGTTCCTTGCCCGCACAGAGCGTCTTCATCAGAGCATGCTCCGCACCCTGAACAGGGTTTTTGAAGAGACCTCTGAGGAGGAGCCGGAGAGGGCTGAGGAGCTTAAAGAGGTGCTTGCAGCTCAGAGAGAGGCTGTTGAGAGGCTGAGGAAGGGGAGGCTGGAGATCGAAAAGAGATTGAGCCATGACAGGCGTTAATCTATTAAAGCAAGGACAGGTAGATATGTCCATGATAGATGTTAAATCGCTGCAAAAAGGCCAGTCCATAGAGGGGATCTTTGCGGTCCGGAGCAAAGACGGGAAGGACGAAGGTCTCAGGGACTACAGCAACAAACAGGGAAGGTTCTTTGTCATAACTGTGGGGAACCGCACAGGGGACATAACCCTGAAGTACTGGGGCGGAAGCGATCCTGAAGGGCCCTCAAGGCTCTTTGCCTCCCTCGATGTGGGCGACATCATCCATGTAAAGGGACAGTGCACCTACGACTCCTACACAAAGGGGCTGGTCATATCTGTTAATGAGGAGACGCGTTACGGCTCTCCAGAGGAGTTCATAAAAAAAGCTGATGCAGGGGAATATGACCTCAAGGATTTCCTGCCCGCCCTTCCTGAAGAGAGGATAAAGGCCCTTGCAGCCGAGCTAAAAGGGCTTGTGAAGAGCGTGGAAGAACCCCATCTGAAGGGGCTGCTTGAAGGTTTTTTTGAAGACCCCCGGTTCATGGCCGTCTTTGAGAGGGCGCCGGGGGCAAAGAGGCGCCATCACAACTATGTGGGAGGGCTCCTTGAGCACACCGTGAACGTGGCGAGGCTCTGCGACACCCTGAGCCGCTTTTATCCCCTGGACAGGGACCTCCTCCTAACAGGCGCCCTGCTCCACGACCTTGGGAAGACGCAGGAGTACTCCCTTAAGGCCAGCATTGATGTGACAGATGAGGGGAGGTTCATAGGGCATCTGCCCCTTACGGCGGCGATGGTGGGGAGGAAGATAGATGAGGAGGCGCCGGGTTTCCCTGAGCGTTTGAAGCTCAAGGTCCTCCATATGATCCTCTCCCACCACGGCGAGCTTGAATACGGCTCGCCAAAAGAGCCTGCCTTCCCGGAGGCGGTGGCCCTCTTCCACGCCGACTACATGGACTCGCAGGTGAAGAACGCCTTCCAGGAGGCCGATGAAGCCCCTCCAGATGAGGACTGGCACTATTCACGGACCATGTCCAGGTTCCTCTACACAGGATAAACTTTATAAACCCTGGTAT
Source organism: Methanobacteriota archaeon (assembly GCA_003695745.1). GTDB lineage: Archaea > Hydrothermarchaeota > Hydrothermarchaeia > Hydrothermarchaeales > SZUA-236 > J060. The sequence goes on from RFHW01000071.1 coordinate 2,581, forward strand.
TGATTGCACCCTCTATGTCAGGAAAGACTGTCACCTTAACGGACGCAAATTTCGATGAGACCATCAAAAACAACAGGCTTGTGCTTGTTGATTTCTGGGCTGCCTGGTGCGCGCCCTGCAGGATGATCGCCCCGGTGCTTGAGGAGATCGCTGCCGAGAACAGCGGCCTCGTGGTGGGCAAGCTCAATGTGGATGAGAACCCTGTGAAGGCGGCGCAGTTCCAGATCATGTCCATCCCGAACCTCCTTTTGTTCAAAGACGGCAAGGTGGTGGAGAACATCATCGGCGCGGTGCCAAAGGAGAGCCTTCTCGCCCGTATAAAACCCCATATGTAGGAGGGTGTTCATTGGTCAAGAGAAGAAGGGACAAGGTCACGCTCCCCAGCTCTGGAGCAGGTCTCATCAGGTATATGGATGAGGAGGGCAGGGGGATAAAGCTCAAGCCAGAGCAGGTGGTCATGGCAGTGGCAGGTATCATCCTCCTGAAGATCGCTTTCACCGCCTTTTAGAGGGTGGGGTCTTTGAGGATCGCCATAACAAGGCCGCGGGAGAGGTTGCAGGAGACTGAGGAGCGTGTGCGAGAACATGGTTTTGAGCCCTTTGTGGTCTCCCCTATAGAGATCGTCCCGCTGCCCGTTGACGCCTCTATCCGTCTTGATGACTTTGACTGGCTTGTTGTGACCAGCGCCTCAGGTGCGGATGCCCTGTGGGCCCATTTCAAAGAAGGGCTTCGAGACATTGACATCGCCGTTGTGGGGCCGAAGACGGAGGCCGCTTTTTTAAAAAGAGGGGTCAGGCCCAGCCTCGTTGCCGGGGAGCATGTGGGAGAGGCGCTGGCTGCGGAGCTCAAAGACGTGGCGGCAGGGAAAAAGGTCCTTGTGGCACGGGCTGCCATAGCAAGAAAAGGGCTTGTGGAGATGCTCAGGGAGGTGGCTGATGTGACGGAGATAGCTGTCTATGACACCCGGTTTCCAGAGGACACCTCCCGGCTCAGGGAGCTCAAAAAGATGCTGGAGGAAGGGGATGTGGACGCCATTATCTTCACAAGCTCCCGGAGCGCAAAGAACCTCATCCGCTTCTTCGGCGAAGATGCCACGAGCCTTCTTGCAGATGTCATCGTCTGCGCCATCGGACCTATAACGGCGGGATCCCTTGAGAAGATGGGGATTGAGGTGGACTGCATGCCAGCGGAGTACACCATAGACGCGGCGCTTGAGGAGATCAGACGGTTTTCCTCGTCAGAACCGCTTTCCTGAGGCAGAGCGCCACAGATAAACGCCGATGAGAACGCCCACAGCATCTGCCATGAGGTCAAAGGGGCTTGCAGTCCGCCCCGGGACAAAGAGCTGATGAACCTCGTCTGTGAGGCCGTAGAAGACCCCTATGAGAGCCGGGAAATAGAAGTTGTCAAAGTCTGAGAGCCTGCTGGATCTGGAAACGGCCCGTGTGGCAAGCAGGCCGAGGGGCGCATATTCGATTATGTGCAGTATCAGAAGCTCAGGGTCAAAGCCGGCCCATGGGCCCGACACCGCCAGATCAGGCCGCGATGAGAGATAGAAGATGAAGCCTGCGTAGACTATGAAAGGGACCCAGTGGAACATGGAGATAATTGAAGTGGAGGACACTTTTATAAAGATTAAGGTCCATACATGTGAGACGCCCTCATAGGATTGTTGAGAGAGAGTGGCTGCTGTGAAGATAAAGGCCTATACACTGAGCACATGCATCTATTGCAGGATGCTGAAGGATTTCCTCAATGAACAGGGCATCCCATTCGAATACGTGGATGTGGACCTCCTTGAGGGCGAGGAGCGCAGTGCCGCTCTTGACGAGGCATACAGCCACTGTCCGGGCTGCGGCTTCCCCATCACCGTCATAGGCGACGTGGTTGTGGCAGGCTTCGACGAGCCACGGTTGAGGGAGGTTCTCGGGCTGTGAATAGCCGGAAGGGGTTTTCTGAGTTTAAAAGAGGGATCGAAGAGAAGGCTGAGGAGACAGGATATGCCCTGAATCCTGACAGAAAGGCCCTGGACATGCTCTTTGAAGGTCTTTACAGGAACCTGGAGCGATACGGCTATCCCTCATGTCCATGCAGGCTTGCAGAAGGGGTCTTTGAAAAGGACATCGACATCATCTGCCCATGCCTCTATCGGGACCCGGACCTCTATTATCACGGCAGGTGCTACTGCAGCCTCTATGTGAACGAAGACTATATTGAGAAGCGGAAGGGTCAGGGCCCGATCCCTGAGAGAAGGCCCATGAAACGGGCCGCCATATCAAAGGTTGGTGATAGAATCGGTGTGAAGAACGTTGGCGAGCGCTATCGCTGCAACATCTGCGGCAACGAGGTCACCGTCACAAAGGTGGGCGGCGGTGTGCTTGTTTGCTGCGGAGAGGAGATGGAGCTGATCCAATAGGATAATCAGGAGGTGAAACCAAGATGCTTCCAGATGTGTTCAGAGAGATTGTAGAGGAGTATCCGGAGGTCTCAGAGGCCCACAGGGAGATGGCCGAGGCCTGCTACAGGGCAGGGCCGCTGGACCGGAAAACGGCTCATCTCATCAAGCTTGGGATGGCCATAGCCCTCAAGAGCGAGGGCGCTGTCCACGGGCAGGTGAGGCAGGCTAAGAAGCATGGCGCAACGGACGATGAGATCAGGCATGTGGTCCTGCTGTCATTGTCGACGCTCGGCTGGCCTGCCATGGGCGCTGCCTGGTCATGGATAAATGACGAGATAAAAAAAGAGGGATAGAGCAGCCGGTTCGTCCTGAGCCGCTGTCCTTCTTGGCGCTGTGGCAGCCGATGCAACCCTGCACCTTGCCGTCAACCTTGTACATCACTATGATGGCTCCATGGGGCTCGGTGCCTTCATAGAACTCTCTCTTTCCATGTCAAAGCGCCCACTGCTGATTGTGGACAGGCATGCCGATGCCACCATGATCAGGAAGGGCAGGAAAAGCCCTGAGGCGGCCGTGCCTTTCTCTTAGACCACGGCCACGCTGAAGAGGGATTTCACAGGTATGGACTCAATGGTGTCAACGCCTGCCTTGTCAAGGAGGACTGCCGCCATGAGAGGTGTTGAGCC
>RFHW01000072.1 GCA_003695745.1 Methanobacteriota archaeon
GCCTTCTTTCGCTCTGTGATGTCTGTGACTATCCCGAGGATCGCCTTCTCACCCTCGTATTCGATGAGCTTGGTGGTGTGCAGCCCGATTATCTCCCGCCCATCCCTGGTGACCAGCTTGTATTCATAGGGCTCTATCTCCTCTCCCTTCATGTGCCTTTTCAGGTTCTCCCTGACCAGCTCCCTGTATTCAGGGGCGATGATGTCCATTAGATTGAAATCCTCAGAATAAAACTCTTCCCTTGTGTAGCCCATGATCTCCTCGCACATCCTGTTGGCATAGACCACCCTCCCGCCCTTGTTTATGAATATCATGTTAGGCGACTGCTCTGCAAGGGTCCTGAACTTCTCCTCCGACCTCCGCAGCTCCTCCTCCGCAGCTTTGCGCTCGGTGATGTCCACTATCGCCCCCTGTACAGCCGGCCTGCCGTTGTAGGTGATCTTCGATGCATATATCTCCAGCCACCTGATCTCGCCGTCCTTACGCACACCACGGAACTCATATCTATTGGGCTCAGGCTCGCCTTTCAAACGCCTTCTGAGACGTCCCCAGACCCTCTCCCAGTCCTCCTTGTATGCGAGCCTCTCAACCTCCTGCGGCGAAAGCTCAAGGAGCTCCTCCACCGAGTAGCCGGTGATCTCTGCGAAGGCCTTGTTTGCAAAGACGATGCGAAAGTCCTGTATCACCACCACACCCTGCAGGGACCCTTCAACCAGATTTCTGAACTTCTCCTCGCTCTCCCGCAGCTCCTCCTCCATCCTTTTGGGCTCTGTCACGTCCTTTATCATGAGGACCGCCTGCTTCACCCTACCCCCATCGTCAAAGACAGGTGTTGCCGTGAACAGGAAAACACCCTCACCCAGATGTGGCTCAGACACCTCCATTGAAACCGTCCTTTTCCTTTTTATGGCTGCCGGACAGGGACATGATGAAGATGGCGCGTCGGCGCCATGGACCGCCCTGTAGCATTTCTGGCCTGCAAGCTCGTCCTTTGAGCGGCCTGTCAGCTCTGCAAAGGCCCTGTTGGCACCAAGGATCTCATGCTCAGGGCTGACTATGGCAATCCCCTCTTCAAAGACGTCGAGCGCCCCTGCGAGATCAATATCCTCTTTCAACTTCAAACCGCCTCCGGCTCATACATCCCCGCTTGACCTTATTTTAAAAAATGGCCTTTTATCTCATATAAGGTTAATCCTTGAAAATGCGAAAAACACCTTCACTTCCTCGCCTTGCCCACGAGGATGCTCTTTGTAAGGCTCCTGCCCCCTGCTTCGATGTAGTTTAACAGGTGCTCAAGCCGGCCGTCCCTTTTCCATCTTTCAGCTGTCCTTTCGCCGAGTATCTTCAGCGCTTCTTCACTGTTTTGAAAGGGTATCTTTTTGTTTTCAACCTCCAGATATTCAACTGTGAAACCTGTTTTCACAAGGGCCCTTCTCATCTCATCCGCTGTGTATGAGAACCTTGATGGCCTGCCTCCTTCGATGAGGTGCTCGGAGTGGAAACATGCGAAGGCAAGGACCCCGCCCCTTGGAAGCGCCCTGTAGCTGTTCCTGATGATGGCATCGGACATGCACAGATGTGATACCACCATGTCGATCCTGCCGAGGGAGGTGTAATCGCCGCTGTCAGCGTCCATCACAAGAAAGGATGTGTTCTCCACCCCACGTCCCCTGGCCTCCGCAACCGCCTCTTCTGATATGTCGATGCCCGTAACATGTTTTGCCTTCCTGGCAACCAGGAATGTCAGCGCGCCCGCTCCGCAGCCCACATCAAGGACCCTGCAGCCCTCAAGAGGCTCCTCAAATATCAGCTTCAGAAGTGTTCTGTTCACGGCCATACAAGCTCAAATCCCTGTTTGTGCAAAGGACATTTATGGGGTGGGGCAGATATATCTTTCGAAACCGTTATAAGGTGAGCCCTCCATAGTCGATGGTATGGCTGTGAAAGAGAGGGAGGCAGAGGCGGTGCAAGAGGCTTTGGAGGCAGGGCTTGAGCTGGAATCCCGTGGCATAGGGTTCTATTCCAGAGCGGCTCAGGAGGTCCGGGATCCAAAGGGACGCCAGACGCTGCTCTTTCTCGCAGAGGAGGAGAGGGAGCATCGGGAATTCATAAGAGAGCTGTTAGAATCACTGAAGGAAAGGGACGATTCCCTTCTAAAGGGGGCTGTTCAGAAACAGCGAGCCAGAAAGGACACAAGGGTCTTCCCGGAGCTGGAGGAATATGTTGAGGAGATCAGGGATTCCAGGGGGGACAGGAAGATACTGGACGAGGCAGCGGAGATAGAGAAGCGCTCAATAGAATTCTACAGAGAAGCCGGGAAAGACATTGAAAACAGGGATTATCAGGAGATATTCCGCATATTGATAAAGGAGGAGGAAGGCCACCTTGCCCTTGTTAGGCAGATGGCCGACTACATGGTGCTCCACGGCGTGTGGAGCGGCCTTGAGGACTACTTCGCAAACGAGTAGCCCTGATGTTTACATGGGCGGCATCCCGCCCATTCCGCCGGCGCCTCCCATCCCGCCAGGTGGGCCGCCACCTTCTTTCTCCTCACTCAGGTTTGAGGCTGCGATGACATCGTCTATGCGAAGGATCATCACAGCCACCTCGCTTGCAGAGTCCACGGCCTGTATCTTCACACGCAGCGGCTCTATAACGCCTTCCTTTGCCATGTCCTTGATCTTGCCATCGGTCACGTCAAGGCCGAATCTGGCCCCGCCTTTCTTCTCGTGCTTCGCCCGGATCTCCACCATCACGTCTATGGGGTCGAGCCCTGCGTTCTCGGCCAGCGCGCGGGGTATCACCTCCATGGATGTGGCAAAGGCCTCTATGGCAAGCTGCTCCCTGCCGCCAACGCTCTTGGCATAGTCCCTCAGGCCACGGGCGACCTCAGCCTCAGGGGCCCCGCCGCCTGCAACGATGAGCTTGTCCTCAACGGCCGTTGCCACCACGCCAAGGGCGTCTTCAAGGGAGCGCTCAACCTCATCGACGATGTGCTCTGTCCCGCCCCTGACAAGTATGCTCACGGACTTGGGGTCCTTGCAGTCACGGACAAAGGTCATCTCATCGTCGCCGATCTTCACAACCTCCACGAGCCCTGCAGAGCCAAGATCAGATTCTTTGAGGTCATCAAGGTTTGTCACGATCTTTGCGCCTGTGGCGCGGGAGAGCTTCTCCATATCGCTCTTCTTCACCCTCTTCACAGCATAGATCCCTTCCTTCGCCAGATAGTGCTCTGCAAGGTCGTCAACACCCTTCTGCACGAAGAGGACATTCGCGCCTGAGGACTTGACCTTGTCCACCATCTCCTTCAGGCTTTTCTCCTCCTCGCCGAGGAAGGCCCTCAGCTGATTCGGGTCTGTTATCCTTATCTCGGCATCCACCTCTGTGTCCTTAACCTCAAGGGCGGAGTTGACAAGGGCTATTTTAGCCTTTTTCACGGTGTTCGGCATGGATGGATGGGCCTTTTCCTTGTCTATTATAACGCCGTTGACAAGCTCGGTCTTATCCACACTTGCGCCTGTCTTCTTCTCGATCTTGATGTCGTCGAGATCGATCACGATGGTGCCGTTCTCCTTCTCAGCAACAGATCTGATCGCCTCCACAACAATGTCGGCAAGATGCTCCTTTGAATCTTCAGCGCCCTTGCCTGTCATGGCAGTGACAGCCAGCTTCTTGAGCACGCTTCCATCGTCAATGGATATCTTCTTGCCAATGCCATTGAGTATCTCCCTTGCCCTGTCAGCGGCCATCCTGTAGCCCTGAGCCACCACCGTGGGATGTATCTCCTGCTCGATAAGCTCCTCGGCCCGCTTCAAGAGCTCGCCTGCGATGACAACGGCTGTGGTGGTCCCGTCGCCAACC
>RFHW01000073.1 GCA_003695745.1 Methanobacteriota archaeon
CCTGAAACGTGAGGCCACCGCCGAGGAGATAAACGCAGCCATGAAAGAGGCCTCTGAAACCTATCTGAAGGGTGTGCTCCAGTACAGCGAGGAGCCCCTTGTCTCCAGCGACATAATCGACAACCCCCATTCATCGATCTTCGACGCCAGCCTCACCAGGGCCATCGGCCGCCTTGCAAAGGTCTTTGCATGGTATGACAACGAGTGGGGCTACTCCTGCAGGCTCATCGACATCCTGAAGGAGATGGCGTGAAGGGGGCCCTCTCTGCTCGCGCTTGACAATGTCTCTAAGCCGGAGAAAGTTCGATTACATCCTTGAGCATGTGAAGAGGCTTAAGGAGCTCTCCATGGAATGCCCTGTCATCGTTGAGGGGGCCAGGGATGAGCAGGCGCTGCGGGCGGTGGGGGTGGAGGGCGAGATACTGAAGGTGCAGACGGCGGGCTCGGTGGTCGAGTTCTGTGAGGGGATAGCGGCGAGGTATGATGAGGTCATCCTCTTCACCGACCTGGACTCGGCAGGGAAAAGGATAGGGAAGGCCGTGAAAAAGTATTTAACTGATAAGGGTGTAAAGGTAGATGATAATACAGCAAAAAGGCTCATGTATGCCTTGGACACCGCTGAGGCAGAGAACCTCTCCAAGCGGTTTGAGAAGGCATGCAGGAGATTCAGATACCCATAATCTCATTCATCACTTCAGCGGCCCGGCAATCGTGCAGGGTCATTCATCCGGATGGAGGGATTTTTTGGGTATTATATATGCAAAATAAGGAGGTTATTCCTATGGCAAAGGTTGATATTGGAACCGCAAAATACGTGATTCATTCAAAGGTGAGCGCAAACGGCATGGTGGAGAAGCCCGATGTTGTGGGCGCTATCTTCGGACAGACAGAGGGTCTTCTGGGCCCTGACCTGGATCTGCGGGAGCTGCAGAGGACAGGGAGGATCGGGAGGATCGAGGTGAACATCAGCTCCAAAGGGGGCAAGACAGAGGGGACGATCACCATACCCTCAAGCCTTGACAAGGTGGAGACATCCATCCTCGCGGCGAGCCTTGAGACCATCGAGCAGGTAGGGCCATGCGAGTCAAAGGTGGTTGTAACAAGCATCGAGGACGTGAGGGTCTCCAAGCGGAGGAAGATCATAGAGCGGGCGAAGGAGATCCTTGGCACCATGGTGGAGGAGATAACGCCTGACACGCTGGAGATAACAGAGGAGGTGAACCACGCCCTCCGGCTCAGCGAGATCACAAGCTACGGCCCTGAAAAGCTTCCGGCAGGCCCCAACATCGACGACTCAGACGCCATAATCGTTGTGGAGGGTCGGGCCGATGTCCTGGTGCTCCTGAAGCACGGGATCAAGAACGCCATAGCAGTTGAGGGGACGAACATCCCGAAGACCATTGTGGACCTCACCCGGAAAAAGACGACCACCCTCTTTGTGGATGGCGACCGCGGCGGCGATCTCATCATAAAGGAGCTTTTGCAGGTAGGTGAGATCGATTTTGTGGCGAGGGCGCCGAACGGAAAGGAGGTGGAGGACCTCACGAAGAAAGAGCTTTTCAAGGCCCTCCGCAACAAGGTGCCTGCCGAGCAGGTGACCGCCCCCCCTGTGAAGAAGGATAGGCGGCAGAACAGCAGGCAGGCGGCGGCGAAGAAAGAGGCGCCAGCGGCTGAGAAGAAGGGTGTTGAGGAGAAGAGCAACGGGAATCTGGAGGCCTACAGAAAGCTCTTCAAGGACCTTTCAGGCACCTTCAAGGCCTATCTTCTGGACGACAAATCCAACATCATAAAGGAGGTGGCTGTAAGGGACCTGGCCTCGGCCCTTCAGACATCGAAGGAGAAGATCTCAGGCGTCATCTTTGACGGGGTGATAACACAGCGCCTTGTGGAGATATCCAGCGATAAGGATGTGGAGTATCTGGTGGGGGCAAAGATAGGCAACATCGTGAAGAAGCCTACAAAGATCCGGCTCCTCACCGCAAACGACATAGGCGCGACATGAACTGTGGTGTAGATGTACAAGGATGAGCTGATACAGGTCCATCATCTGCTGCTATGTCTCATGAAGTTCCTACTTGACAATGGGGCGCCCCAATCCTATTTCGAGGACTACCTTGCCCTGAGCATAAGCCCCCATCACATCCATAAGACCAAGGCGGAGCATAAATATGCGATCCTGGCCCTTTCCTCAGGGATCTCGCAGGTGTTGGCCGAGAACAGCGACCTTGTGCCCCAGACCCTTTTTCAAAGGCTGCGGCAGCTCTCCATAAGGGCGAAAAAAGAGCTAAGATGAGAGGGTGCGGTAGTATATGAGCCCGTCCTCGCCGTCTGCATAATAGCCTTCTGCCACGCCCACCTTTTTGAACCCCTGCCTGGCATAGAACCTCTGGGCAGGTATGTTTGACTCCCTTACCTCAAGCCACATGCCTGCCATGCCCATCTTCCTGAGTATCTCCTCGGCCTTTTTGAGGAGCTCGGCCCCGATCTTCCTCTTCCTCAGGCGCTCTTCAACGGCCAGGGAGATGATATGGCCCTTCTCACCTACGGTGCGGAATATTATGTATCCTATGACGCGGCCCTCTCTCTCGGCAACCAGAAAGCCATAGGGATACAGGGCGAGCAGCCTCATGAGAAGAAGCGGGGGGTAGGGGTCCTTGAAGGACTGGGCCTCCAGGGTGTAGACCGTTGGAATGTCCCCTATCCTGGCCTTCCTGATCCATGTCATGGATTCATCTGAGGCTGTCCAGATTCAGGGTGAGAGAGGACTCGCCGTTGAGGCTGTAATAGGACCATGGGCCGCTCTCGCGACGCTTTATCACACCACCCTGCATGAGGAGCGCGAGGTGATAGGACACCTTGGATTGCTTCAGACCCAGCGCCTTTTCTATCTCGCAGACACAGAGCTCTCCCTGGTCCATGAGGAGCTTCAGTATCTTCAGCCTGATGGGGCTGGCCAGGGACTTTATCCTCCGGCTGAGCTCCTGTATCCTCTCTTCGTCAAAGACCGCCTTTCCATCGATCGTGGACACCGTTCTGCAGGGTTTCACAAGGCCCTTTATTGACAGGCACCCTTAATAAATTTTTTGATATGAAAGATTTATTAATGGGCAGCGGTTAATAACACTAAAAAAGACACAGGGGTGAGCGCATGGGAGAGAAGGAGAAGATTGGAGAGGTCTTCACCTATTTTTCCAAAATAGGGGTTGCCGGCATCCGCCTGACAGAGGGCGGGCTGAGGCTGGGCGACACCATCAGCATCGAGGGGCACACCACGAACTTCACCCAGACCGTTGACTCCATGCAGATGGACCACGGTCCTGTGGAGGAGGCCTCCGCAGGCGATGAGGTGGGGATCAAGGTGGTGGACAAGGTGCGAAAGAACGACGTGGTCTATAAAGTCCTTTAAGTGATTGGTCTGTCCAAGAAGGAGCTTGTGAAGAGGCAGTTTTCCCGTAGAGGCGGATCATATTCAGGCAGTATATTCTCTGACGAGCATATCCTTGATAGGATAGCTGCATTTGCCGGCCCCTGCGGCGGATGTGAGGTGCTCGATATCGCAACGGGCGCCGGGTTTCTTGCCTTCAGGTTTGCCGAGGCTGCAAAGAAGGTCGTCGGCATCGATCTCACGAGGGAGATGATTGAGCGTGCAGAGGCGCTGAAAGATGAGAAGGGCGCATCCAACGTCGTGTTCATGGAGGCGGACGTGGAGAACCTTCCCTTTGAGGATTGCAGCTTTGATCTTGTGGCCTGCAGATACTCATTCCATCATTTCCCGCATCCAGAGGTTGCGCTGGATGAGATGAATCGCGTTTGCAGAGCAGGTGGAAGGGTTCTCATAATCGACGGCACAGCGCCGGAGGACCCTGTGAAAGCAGGGTATCTGAATGAGATGGAGTCTATGCGGGACCCCGGGCATGTGCACCTTTATCGGGCATCTGAATTCCGCGAGCTCTTCAGCAAAAGCGGCTTTGAGATAGCCCGTGAAGACTGGTATGAGATGGATTTCTATCTTGAAGAGTGGCTGGATATGGCAGACCCGGATGAAAATGTGAGGAGAAGGGTGTCTGGGATGATGGAGTCCTGCCTTAAAGAGGATCGATGCGGGCTGAATGTAAGGCGGAGCAATGGCAAGGTCATGTTCACATATAGAATAGGCATGTTTCTGGGCGTGAAGACATGAAGATAACACCCATAGCCTCAGATTCCATGGGCACACGGAGCATGGCCACCTTTGTGGAGACAGGGGATGTGCGGGTTCTCATCGATCCCAGCGTGGCGCTGGGGCCTTCCCGCTACAGGCTCCCGCCCCACCCCCTTGAGCAGGAGAAGATGGAAGAGGACTGGGAGAGGATAGTGGAATCTGCAGAGAAGGCGGAGCTCCTCGTGATAACCCACTATCACTATGACCATCACAACCCCTCTGACCCGGAGATATTCAGGGATAAGAAGGTCTTCCTCAAGCACCCTGCTGTGAAGATAAACAAGAGCCAGAGGATGAGGGCGAAGTACTTTCTTGAAGGCATCAGGGATCTGCCAGAGACGCTGGAGTATTCAGACGGACAGCGCTTCTCCTTTGGAGAGACGGTGCTTCGGTTCTCACCCCCTGTGTTCCATGGCACAGACAGCAGGCTCGGCTATGTGACCGAGGTCTCAATCAGGGAAGGCGACGACTGCTTCCTCTTCACATCAGACGTGGAGGGCCCGAACACAACTGAGCAGGCGCGCTTCATCCTCAAGGAGGACCCCACGGTCCTATATCTCGATGGGCCGCTCTCATATATGCTGGGCTACCGCTATTCGCAGGCATGCCTTGGCACCGCAATAGAGAACATGATCCGCATCATCAGGGAGACGAGGGTCGAGCGCTTCATCATAGACCACCACTTCCTGCGCGACCTCATGTGGAGGGAACGGATACAGAGCGTCTTTGAAGAAGC
>RFHW01000074.1 GCA_003695745.1 Methanobacteriota archaeon
CAATAATGCTCGCCACGCTCGCTATTTTGTCCTGTACAATAATCTGTCGCGAACCCTTATATATGTGTTCTCACATATTTATGTGCAATATGTTATGATTGTTATGATAATAATAGGAGATGTTGTGAATGGCGAACATAACCCTGTCTGTCCCCGATGACCTGCATCAGAAGATGAAGCGGCACTCCGAGATCAAATGGAGCGAGGTGGCGCGCCGGGCCATTGAAAAAAAGATTCGCGACCTTGAGCTACTTGAGGAGCTTACCTCGAAAAGCCAGTTGACTGAAAAAGACGTGGCAGAGATAAGCGAGAGGATTAATAAAGGGCTGGCTGACAAGCTCATCTGATGAAAGTTGTGCTGGACACGAACATCCTGATCTCAGCGCTTATGCGCAACTCCACAACCCGGAGGCTGATCGTTGAGCTGGATGAATTGATACTGAGCAAATCCAGCCTAAGCGAAGAGGAATTCAACTCCGTATCAAATGATGCCATCCAAGACACTGTTGAAGAGGCAAAGAAAGTCATGCTTCCAATAGATGAGAAAGATGTGATCTTCCTTGCAACCGCCATGGCTCTAGAGGACGCCGTCATCCGGAGCGACGATAAACACTTCAAACAACAGAACAAAGCGAAGGTGAAGACAACCCAAGAGATGCTAAAAGACTTTCAATAACCCCAGTCGATCTGCGACAGAAGAGCAGCTCTAAACGATTATGCTCGCCACGCTCGCTATTTTGTCCCAGCGCTCCACAGCCTCCCTTGCCACCGGTCCGCGTATCTCGCTGCCCTTTGGCTCTCCTTTTTCGTTTGTGAGCACGCAGGCGTTGTCCTCGAACTTGACCCTCATCCCGTCTCTCCGGCGATACTCCTTTTTCTGCCTTATGATGACGGCGTTCACCTTCTGCTTCCGAGTCTCAGGCGTGCCCTTCTTCACGCTGGCCACCACAATGTCGCCCACGCCGGCACGGGGCATCCTCCTGCGCACGCCGTGCTGCCCCAGAACTGAGATGATCTCGATCACCTTTGCTCCGCTGTTGTCAGAGCACACGACCCTGGCTCCTGCTGGGAGGGGGCGTGTGATGGTCGCTTTCACCGCCTTCATCTCAGACAACCTCCACGACGACGAAGCTCTTTGTCTTGCTCAGGGGACGGCATTCCATGATCCTCACCTCGCTGTTCACGGTGGCGTTTATGCACCGGGGGTTGTATGCCGGGTATCTTGACACCCGTCTCTCAGACCTTTCATACTTCTGGTCGTATTTTAGGTATCTCCTTTCTACGATGACCGTCTGATGGCTGCTCTCGCTCACCACCCTGCCCTTTATGATCTGGCCTCTTACCTTCAGATGCCCGTGGAAGGGGCAGTTCGGGTCGCTGCACTCCTTCTTCGGCGGGGCCACATCTATGCCTATGTCCTTTTTCTTCTCAGCCTTCTTGGCGCTTTTCTTTTTACTGGTCGTCCTTTTGGTCGTCTTTTTGGTGCTCATTTTTTTACCCTGTCCTGTGGTCTTCCCACAATCCTTCTGCCGTCAACCTCGACAACGGCCGTGTCCAGCCTGAAACGGAAGCGGCAGATCGCCTTTGCAACCTTTTTCCTTCTTTTTCCTGATTCTATGATGAGCATGTTCCGTGTTTCGTCTATCACCCGGCCTCTGCAGCCTTCCAAGGTGGGGTCTGTGGAGCTTGAAACCTCCACCTCAAGGCCTATGAGCTCGTGTCTTATGAGGTTTTTTGGGGTTATCATCACGAGGTGACGATGGAGGCTTCCGGGAAGCCGATCTTCACAAGGGCTTCCTTGACCTTCTCCTGATGGGCGCCCTGCAGCTCTATCCGGCCGTCCTTGTATGTGCCTCCGCATGCGCACTCGGTCTTGAGCCGTTTCACAAGGTCCTTGAGGTCGATGTCCCGTGCGTCAAGCCCTTCGATGACGGTCATCATCTTCCCGAACTTGCGCCTCACAGAGTAGACCTTGATCTGCTGGACCTCACGGGCAATCTCTTCGCAGACACAGAGCTCCTTGGGGAGACCGCAAACGTCGCAGACCGCCATTTTAGCCTTTAACCCCTTTCTCGGCTCTTATCGTCTTCATCCTGGCTATCGTCCTCCTAATAGCTTTTATCCTGCCTGGATTGTCGGCAACCCCGCCAGAGGCTACAGTGGTGTTTATCTTGAGAAGCTCCTGTTTGAGCTCCCCGATCTTCTCATCGATCTCGTCGATGTCCATGTCACGTATCTCGTCCTTTCTGAAGATTGCCATTGCACTATCCCTTTGATAACTGTTTCTCTATACCCTCTATAACTGTTTTTCTCTTCTTGTTCTTCTTCTCCTTTGCAAGGAGCCCTTTAAGGGTTTTTTCATCCATGCCTTTTATGGCCTTTAAAACCTCTTTTGCAGGTTTCTCAAGGATATCCTCCTCTCCGGCCGTTTCAACGGCCTTCGGTGTTTCTGGCTCTTTTTCAGCCGGCTCAGCAACTACCGCCTCGCCAGGCTTCTCAGAGTCAGAGACTATCTTGATGTCATCAGGCAGCACAGCACCCGGTGGAAGTATCTTCACCTTCACACCTATCCTGCCCAGCTTGGGCGCTGCCTCGGCGAAGCCCTTTAGCACAAGCCGCTCGGCAGGCTCGCCGCAGTGCTTGATATATCCGTCCACGAACTTCTCCATCCGCGAGCGCTCGCCTGTAAGCTTGCCGGAGATCGTTATCTGGGCGCCGATGGCCCCTGCGTTCATGATGCTTCTCAGGGCTGAATAGGCGGCCCTTCTGAAGTGATAGCCCCTTTCAAGGGACGAGGCGATGCTCTTTGCCATCACCTGCGCGTTGAGCTCAGGCACCTCAAGATTTGCAACCTCGATCTGCGGGTCCTCAAGGCCGTATTCATTCTTCAGGGTCTCTGTGAGATTCCTGATTGTAAGCCCGCTCTTACCTATGACTATGCCCGGTCTCTCGGCATAGACAATGACCCTCGTGCCCATGGGCGTCCTCTGGATGTCAATGTCGCCGATGCCGGCCCTGTCCAGCTCCTTCAACAGGTATTCCTTCACCTTCACCTTCTTGATGTTCCCAATGATAAGCTGTCTTTCCACTGCCACGTCATTCACCTTTCATCGAGCCAAACCTCAACATGGGTTGTCGTTGTGTTATGGGGCGATGCCCTTCCAAAGGCCCTTGGTATGAAGCCCCTGAGCACCCTCCCCTTCTTTGCCTGGATATGCCTTATGAAAAGCCTGTCAGTGTCCAGCCCCTTGAACTCGGCGTTCGCCTCGGCGTTCTCAAGGAGCTTCAAGATGTGGGTGGCCGCCTTTTTCGGATATGCCCCTGAACAGGCGTTTTTGAGACCGCGCCTGTGGGCAAGCCCCTTATTATGATGCCTGTATGGAACAGCCCTCCTCATCTCTATCACATCTGAGAGGTATTCCTTTGCAAAGGCAAGCCTCCTGCCCCTGAGCTCCCGGCATATCTCCACAGCGTCTTTGAAGGATATCCTCATCTCCTTTCCGGTGGCCCTGACGGTCCGCTCCTCATCAACGGGCTTGTTATAGGAGTATCCAAGTTTCGGCATCTTCAACATCACCTTATTTGAGTGGTATGTACAGGCTTGACTTTGTGGCGCCAATGCCTGGAAGTCCGTGCTTAACCCTCTTTCGCGTAGGCGCGAACTCACCGAGATAATGTCCCAGCATCTCAGGCTTGATCTTCACAGGTATGAACTCCTTCCCATTATGCACGTGGATCGTCAGATCCAGCATCTCAGGCGTGATCACTGCATCCCTGCAGTGGGTGCGTATCTTGAGGCTCTCACCGTTCTTCGCCCTCCTTATCTTTGACATGAGCTTCTTCTGCTTCTCAGGTATGCCCCTCCTGAGAGAGCGTCTCTGCCTCGCTGGCAGAAGCATGGAAAACTCCTCCAGATCCATCTTCTTGATCTCTTCAATGGAGAAACCGCGGTATGAGAAGACCTTTTTTGCCATCCTTCACCTCTTCCCAGTCCTCTTGGGAGCTATCAAGCCCACCTTCCTGCCAGGGGGCGCGTTCCTTGAAACAGAATCTGCCTTTCCGGCGCTCTGCTTTGAGCCGCCTCCATAGGGGTGGTTTATGATGTTCATGGCAACACCCCGCACCCTCGGCCAGTGCCGGGCCTTGGCCTTGATGGAGTGGAACTTCTTCCCGGCCTTCAGCAGGGGCTTCTCCCGCTTCCCGCCGCCTGAGACTATGCCTATGGTGGCCCTGCAGCGGGAGTTGAAGGTCTTCATCGCCCCCGATGGCAGCTGGACAACGGTCTTCTCACCGTCGTGGGCTATGAGAAGGGCGTATGTGCCTGCGCTCCTCACAAACTTGCCGCCGTCACCGGGCCGTCCCTCGATGTTGAAGACTGGAAGCCCTTCAGGTATGTCTTTCAGGGCCATGATATTGCCCTGCCTCACCACCTCTGAACCGCCGCAGGTGATCTCATCGCCCACAGCGCTTCCCTCAGGCACGAGGACAAGGCCCTTCTCCCCATCCTCATACTGCACCCTTGCCAGGGGGGCGGTCCTGCCCGGGTCATGGAGAAGCTCTATAATCCTGGCCTTCACACCCTTTTCCCCGGCCTTCTCCGGCTTTCTGTATTTAACCCCGCCTCTATGTCTGTGCGAGGGGGAGCGGTATACCGAGGTTCCCCGTCCTCTTCTCTGCACGATCAGCCGTTTTCCCATATCTATCTACCCTTAGAATATGCCTATGCGTGTGGCAATCTCATCTGCCCTGTGCTTCGGGCTCAGTTTTACATAGGCCTTTTTAAGCCCTTTGGATGTGATGAGCGTGTTAACGCCCTCCACCTCTATCTCATAGAGGCTCTCCACAGCAGACTTTATAGCGCCCTTCGTCGAGTCCCTTGAAACCACAAAGACGAGCTTGTTCTCAGTCTCCACGAGCTTCATGCTCCTCTCCGTCACATCGGGCCTGATGATAACGCTATATGGGTCCATTCTTCACACCGCCTCTTTGAATCTCTTCTCAAGCTCCTTTAAAGCCGCCACAGTGTATATGGTTAGCCGCGCCGGATTCCCGCCTGGCGCAAGGTCCTCTGCGTTCAGATCACTGGCAAGCGCCACATCCACGCCCGGCAGGTTCTCAGCCGCCCTCCTGACCCCGCCGTCCCCGGAGACAACGATGAGTGCGCTCTTCCTCCTCCTGTAAGCCCTTCCACGCCTCTTACCCTTCCCTGCGTTGCGGCCCTTTCTGGCTCCCCGCGAGAGGTCATCCTCAAGACCAAGCTTCACAAGGACATCCCTCACCTCCCTGGTCTTCTCCAGACCTTCAAAGGCCTCTTCTACAATGAGGGGCAGCTCCATGTCATCTCCAATGGCATGTCCCCTTGCCTTCACAAGCTCCCTGTCAGCGGTCGCAGCAATAGCGGAGGCCGTTGCCAGCACCCTCTCCTTACGGTTGATCCTTTTCTTGAGGTTCCTCTCTGGAAGAGGTGGATGGGCCCTTCTACCGCCCACCACGTGAGGCGCTATGGCGCCTTTGCCGCTGGCAGGCCCGCCACCCCGCACCCTCTTGATACGTGAAAGCCCTCTGCCAGGGCCATATGATGAGGCTGAGGTCCTCTTGCCAGAGAGCCAGTCAGGGCCATAGGGCTGCAGCCGATGGGACTGGATCGCCACAACAGCCCTTCTGATGAGATCTGGCCTCACCGCCGTGTCGAACACGGAGGGAAGCTCCACGGTGGAGACCTTCTTGCCTGTTACGTCATAGACAGCGGCCATCTTCAAACACCCTGCATGGATCCCGTGTTTATGCTCACGATCTCAGGAGGAGAGACATGTGCATCCTTGGGAAGCCTTATGGCAGGCCGGAGCATGACAAACCTCTTCTGCGGCCCCGGCGTCGAGCCCTTGATAATGATATAGTCATTCTTAATCACGCCATAGTGGAGAAACCCTCCCTTCGGGGTCACCTCCCCGCCGTCAGAGCCGATCTTCAGAACACGCTTGTTATATTCGGTCCGCTGATGATAGCCCATCTGACCTGACTGAGGCACGGTCCACATCATGGCGGAGGGATGCCAAGGCCCGAGTGTGCCTGCTGTGCGATGCCCCTTCCTCGTCTTCGGCGGCAGGTGTTTCACACCCCATTTCTTCAGAGGGCCCTGGAATCCTTTGCCCTTGGTGATGCTCTTGGTATCCACATAATCCCCTTCTTTGAAGACCTCAGATATCCTTATCTCCTTTCCCAGAAGCTCCTTTGCAGCATTCATCTTCTCCTCAACGGTCGCGCCAGCCACCGGCATCTCCAGCACCTCAGGCTTCTTCTTCGGAAGGGATGGCACGTTCTTGGGCTGGGTGTGCACAAGAAGCCGGATGTCAGAGAGCTCTCCTGCCATCTTCTCGATCTTCTCAATCCCACCGCTCCGCTTCTTCTTAGGAAGGGGAAAGACCCTTGCAAGCTCCTTGTCAAGGTCATCTGAAAAGACCTCTGTCACCGTCTCCAGCCCGCCGTAGCCCTGTCGATAGGCCCTTATGCCAAAGACCCTGATAGGCGGAGCCTCAAGCACCGTTGCCACCGTTGCTATGGGCTGCTTGCTCGTGATGCTGTGGGCCGAGTCATCAACCACCTCCACATGGGTTGTGCCAGCCTTGTAGCAGGGGAAGCCTCCGATCTTGACACCCTCAGCTACCTCAGCCCATGCTCGCACCCTTGCCACAGGGCGCTTCGCCCTTTTACGCGGGTGATAGGCAAGGGAGCCTCTTCTTGGATGGTGGGGTCTTCTGCCGCCCATATCTTATCTGTTCCTCACTGACGTAAACATAAAACTCTCAACAGAAAGACCAATCACAGGTTCTTTCAGTTCAGCCGGGTCTACTCTAGTAAAATATTAATCCCATTTATAACCTTTGCGGTTAAGGCGAGGGCTGTGCAGCACATCTGTCCACTTATTCCAGCCAGTACCGTGCTTCGGGGTGTTATGTATCAGACCGCTAACATTCCCCCCTTTATTGTTGGAGTGAAATCGGCCCGATGGACATCTGCATCCCCCAGTTCTGCGGCGGAAATCCGATGAAAAGATTTATATTTGATAAACGCCAAAAATACAGATCAGGAGCGAACTGCCATGGGGGCTCATATCTGGAAAAAGGCGGAAGCCGATGAGACCGTTCTGTACAACATCATACTGGATGCTCTGATCATACTTGCGGTTTACCTCCTGTTCTTTGCCTAGATAGAGGACGCTGCCTGCTCTGATCACCTACACAGGGTTTATATAGCTGGTTTTGAAAAAGTCCGAATCTGAGGTGAGAGCCAAGTGACAGTGGAATGCGACGTGCTGGTAGGGGGCTAGTGGCACTCTTATGACAAAGCTATTGTTCCATAAAAAATTCAGCAGGAAGTTCGAAAAACTGGAGAAAACTGAGAGGTCCAGGATATATAGAAGGCTGCTTTTGTTAGAAAAATTCCCTTTTATTGCTCTTGACATAAAGAAGCTTAGAGGATACAAAAACACATACAGGCTCAGAGTTGGGAATTACAGGATTAAATTCGTGCTGAAAGGGGACACGCTCATCTTTTATGATATAGAACCACGAGGAAAGGCATATAAGAGATGATGGATAAAGTGAAAACATGGAAGCAATAGAGAAGGATATAAAGGAGATAAAAGGGATGCTTTCTGATCTCTCAGAGCTCATGCTAAAGGTGCTGGACATGGAAATCGAGCCGGTAAGGGAGGAGGAACTCACTGAGGAAGAGAAGGAGGGGATAGAAGAGATAATAAGAGGCAGGGCAGAGCTTTTAACGAAAGAGGAATTTGAAAAATCCCTGCCATAATGACCTCCCACCATTAAATGCATCATTGGGTGTAACAGGCCAGAATTCACGCCCATTAAAAGCAGGAATGGTGATGCACCCGGCATTCCACAGGGTTTATATAGCTGGTTTTGAAAAAGTCCGAATCTGAGGTGAGAGCCAAGTGACAGTGGAATGCGACGTGCTGGTAGTAGGAGCGGGGCCTGCTGGAGCTGTTACATCGCTGGCATGTGTAAAACAAGGTCTTAACACAGTTCTCTTGGAAAAAAACCCTGTTGTGGGGGGCTACACAAAGACAAAACTCGATGCATCTGCAGACGGAGAGCTTACAAAGGTAATCCGTGAGCTGAAACTAAGGACAGAAAACGAGGTTTACACCTCAAGATGGTATGCGCCATCCGGGAATTATTTCCTGTTGAGGTCTTCCACTCACGAGTATTTTTTCAAAAGAGGGCCTGAAGCGGATTCCTTTGAAGTGAGCACTGTGAAAGAGGCGAGAAAAGAAGGCTGCAAAGTTTTCCTCAACACAAAGATCAAGATGTTAAATGAAGTAAAGGGGAAGGTGGACTCTGTTACTGTGTCAAAAGGAGGGGAAGAGATACACATCAAGCCTAAAGTCGTGGTGGCGGCTGACGGCGGGAATTCAATGTTCCACCGGTTTGTCAACAAGACATCAGAAAACCGGAAAAAACTCGGTTACGGAGTCACTGGTGAGGGCTTTTCAGACACAGACTCCTCAAACATCTATTTTGACGCAGAGCTGATTCCCGGTGGCTATTTTTATCTGATAACCGGTAAAAGCGGCGTTTCATCTGCCTGTATTGTTCTTGATTCTTCTAAAGCGGAAAACCCTGCGAAAGAGTATTTCAAGAGGTTTCTTGGAGCGAACAAAGAGCTTGCAGAAAAGATTAAGTTACATTCAAACACCTTCAGCGGTGAGGGCCTCATATTCGACATAGACCGATACGTCAGTAAAAACATTGTTTTCGTTGGTGATGCTGCAGGACTTCTGGACCCTTTTTTCGGATATGGAATGACCTCTGCAATCGTCAGCGGATATCACGCGGGGAGATATATCAAAAAAGCCTTTGAAGAGGATAATCTTGCCCTGCTAGAGGGTTATGATTCAAAGATCAGGGAGAAATTTGACAAACGGCTGTCATATCTCTATCAGAGAGTTTTTGAATCTCTCAAAAATGAGGATCTAGAGCTTATTGCGGAGATCCTGAATGAACTGGATAAAAAAGGTAATCTGGAGGCACTTTTAGGACAGCTGACCGGAGAGACTGCGAGAGACGTTGAGCCAAGTATAAATGTTCATGGAACATGAATGCTTTTTGAAATGGTACCTTCCATTCACAGAAGGTTTATATTTAATAAACGCCAAAAATACAGATCAGGAGCAACTGCCATGGGGGCACGTATCTGGAAAAAGGCGGAAGCCGATGAAACCGCTTTGTACAGCTTTGTACAATATCTTATTAATGTGGCAACATTGTTTTCAGCTTCTCTTTTATTCATTGGCTAAATGGGGGTAGGTCACGTTATTATTGTCCAGACGATAATGATAGGTTGATGGTTAATTTATAGAAATATCTTCAAAGGGTTTAAATACAGCTCTAGAATTAAATTCAACTCTGAGGTGAGGTTTAATTGGCAATCGAATGCGATGTATTGGTGGTAGGAGCCGGGCCTGCAGGCTCAAGCGCTGCAAGAGCAGCTGCGGAAGGTGGGGCAGAGACAATCTTCATAGATAAAAAGAAGGAAGTCGGAGTGCCTGTGCAATGTGCTGAGGGCATCGGAAGCTATCTTATACCCTATCTGCCTTTTGAAATGCCTGAAGAGCAGCTTATCTGGGAGATAGAGGGGATATCGTTCCACGTAGACGATATC
>RFHW01000075.1 GCA_003695745.1 Methanobacteriota archaeon
CCTCCCTTGCCATCCTCGACGAACTCAAAGTCCCCTATATAGCCCTTCTCCCTGAGGATGGAGAGCACGCTCCCGATCACCTTTGACGCAGGTCTTATGGTGCAGCTCAGGTTCCCTGCGTTCTCCTGGTTCTTCAGGTTTGAAAAGGCATCTGCAAGGGGGTCTGTGAGCATCTTTTACACACCTACTCGTATTTCTTGAACCCTATTATAGGCGCCACTTCCCTGAAGCAGTGCCTGCATATGTTCAGACGATAGCTCCTAATAACAGGGCCGTGCGAGCCGCACCTCACACACCTTCTGGAGCCCTTTCCCATCTTCTTCCTGCTCCCTGCCGTCATTCCTCTTCCTCCGGAGCCGTTATCTCGACCTTGTACCTGGACCGCACAAACTCCATGGCCTCCTCCCTCTTCACCTGATGATGCTTGGATATCCTGGTGCTTCGCACCTTCCTCCTCTGCACACGATAGCCGGGGCGCTCAATGGAGGCGCACACATCCATGCCGAAGATGCCCACGTTCGGATCATACTTCATACCCTCAATATCTATGTGCTCCCTTATGCCGAAGGAGAAATTCCCTCTCTCATCAAAGCTGGAGACCTTAAGCCTGTTGTCCACAGCCTCAAAGGCCTTCTTCAGAAAATCCTCCTTCTTCTCATTGAAAAGAGTTACCTTGCAGCCGATGGGCTCTCCCTTCCTGATCCCGAAGGGCTTGATGGTGGACTTTGAATAGGTGCGGACAGGCCTCTGTCCGGTGAGCTGCTCCAGAAGGGCCTCTGCCTTTGCAAGCCTCTCACCGCTCTCGCCAACGCCCATGTTGACGACCACCTTCGATATCATAAGCCTCCTCATTGGATTCTCCTTTTTAGCCGTCATTTCTTCATCACCGAAAGAATGGGTTTGTCCCTGCCCACAACAATGAGGTAGTCCTCGATGGTCCGGAACTCCCTGCCATCCTTCTCAAGGACAACGGTGTTCGGCATAGGGCTCCTGATCTTGTTTATCTCCTTGATCCTCGCCACCTCGCCCCTGTGAGACCCCTTGGTCACAAAGACAATGGCCCCCACCTCATACTTGAGATGCTGTTTTATGCTGTTGTCCTTCAGATTCAGCACAATGGTGTCATGCACATGATAGTTGCCTGCCTCCTCAGGCTTCACAAGGATGTTCCTGCCATCATGGAGATTCAGCTGGAGCACGCCGCCTTTGACGAAGGTCTTGCCCCGGATCTTCAGGAGCTTGGTCTTCGACTCTGTGGCCTTGATCTCAGAGAGGCGGAGGACACCTGCGCTGTCCACAAGCACCACAAAACGCTCCTTGGTCTTGGGCACCTCCACCACATCCATGAGCCCCACCCCCTGTTTCGGATCCCGCACCACCCTGCCATCCACCAGCACCCCGCCCTCCTTGATTATCCTCTTTGCCTCACGGTAGCTATCGGCGTATCCGAGGATATCCCGCACCACGTGAAGGAGGGGAAGGGATTCGTCAAGCCTGTGCTTGCCAGGCCGCGGCCGCACCACCCAGGTATGGGTCTTCCGCTCTATCTTCCAGCTCCTCGGAGCTGCAAGCCTCTTGAGATGCCGCCTCGTCATTTCCTGCCACCTTTGAGCTTTCTCATCCTTCTTTCATCGCCTGTATCAAGCTTTGTGACCACCACATTGGAGGGGTGTATGGGATAATAGCGGTCCGTGCCGTCCGTCCTTTTCACAGAGGCGCCGCTCACATGTATCCTCAGCCTCTTCAGAGAAACGGCCTCAACCCTGCCTTTGTGCCCTGCGAAATCACCGCGCACGATCTCCACAGTATCGCCTTTCCTGATCCCAACGCTCCTGCGGCCATATCTCTCCCTGAGGGTCTCAGAGAGATGGGCCCTAACAAGCCTCTGCCTTCTGTGGAGCGGGGCCTTGTAGATGGCACGCCTCTGTTTCCGCGGCTGTTTCGAAACCATATCCTTTCAGTCTCACCTGTCTTTTTAAATCTATCGCAGTCTAAATCCCTGCAGCCCCCTCTGGAAAAGCGCTTTCATCCATCGGGGCGCATTCATGAAAAATGCGATTTTCAACACCAATTAGAACAGTAGTATATAAAAATTTCGGGGCTGCGAGGGCGGGCCGGTGTTTGAGATGCGCCGAATCGTTGCGAGAAATGTCCAGGAGAAGCCCCGAATCTCAAATCATTTGAGAGCTGAAGAAAAAGACCTATCGCACATGCTGAACTCCAGGGAAACTCCAAAGACCGGGGAGTTGCCCTTCACCGGGGCTCAAAGAGCTTTGCCAGAGAGAAAAGCAGCGCAAGCCCCATGAAAGACATTATGTCATAGGATATCATAGGCTCCCTCCATGGCCGGCTACAAGGACCGGGCACACCCTGAGCTCTTCAACGGCCGTGGCTCTGGAGCTGTAGCTGCAGCAGTCCTCTCCACCATATCTGTGGTGAAAGCTGCAGACCGGGCAGTTCCAGAGATTTGCCTTGACGTTCAGTATCTGCATCCTTCGCACCTCTTCTATTATATCTGTCAAAGGAGGCAGTTATAGATTGGGTTCCCAGATCTGTGCAATTCAGGGAACACTCCGCTCTTCCCTGCTCCTACACACCCTATTTTTCGCCACAGGTGCATACATAAACCCTTCGCAGGCAGGGCTGAAATGGAAACAGACAAAAAAAGAATAGGAGATCTACACTAATCTGCAATGCAGATATCCCTCTTACAGGATAAGTCTTTTCCCTACACAGAAAAAGGCTTGGAGAGAGAGGGGCATGGGGGTAGAGGGACTCGAACCCCCGTCGGCGGGTTTCTTCCACCAGCATGATTGGCGCTGGTGCGCGTCTGGAGCCCGCTATGATAGCCGCTACACTATACCCCCGTTTGGGCAGAATCATGAAACCTCAGCGTATCATATAAAAGTTTCGCAGACCACCTCCCCTATGGATGGTGTAGTGTTTTTTCCAGCTCCGCCCGGGTTTCTTTTGCGGCTGTGTAGTCCATCAGGCTCTCCCACCTCTTCTGAAGCTCCAGTAGATGCTGGAAGGGATTGTGCCTTGGCACAGCCTCTCTCCTGGCGATCTCAATGTTCTTTAACGTCTCTTGGCTGCCCTCTTTGTCGCCGGCCTCAAGGTATTCCTGGGAGAGGAGGCGGCAGGCCTTTTCGATCTTTGTCTCAAGATCTGTTTTCAGGAAGCAGCCGGGATATGGGTCCAGGTCCTCCGGCCTTACAATCGTGGTGCGCGGTGTCCTGGTCTGACCCTTGAGCTTTGCCCGCTCATAGATGAAGCGATATATATCCTCTCTGATCCGCATCCACGTGGGATGGGTCTTGGGAGGGGGCATGTGCCTGACAGATAGCCTGTTGTCCAGGTAGAATGTGCCGCCGAAGATCCTTGTGTTTATGAGATAGTCAATATCCTCGCCCCTCGATATACCGGGGTCAAAGGGCACTTTCCTGTAGAGCTCTCTGTGGATTATCATGCATCCGCCGAAGACGAAGGGCGTCTCTTTAAGCCTCGGCCCCTTCCCGATGAACCTGTCAAAGGCCTCGTTCATCCTCTCCGTTTTATCCCAGTGCCTCATCCACGGCCGGAAGGGTTTTTTCACATGGTAGCCGCCCTCTGGCTGGAGATAATAGCCTCCAACCCCGTGGATCGGCCTGCCACCGGTCTCTTTGCCGATGAACTCCCTGGCCTTGGACAGGAAAAGAGGGTCTTCAACCACCTCGTCATCATCTATGAGCACAGCCACATCTGAACCAAGTACATGGGGGATGAACAGGCACAGATTCCTCACATTGGAATATCCATTCAGCTGGAGCAGGTCCCCATACCCTTTTTTGCGGGCTCCAAGCAAGATATCATGGGTCTGTTCGAGATTGGACGGGCCAAAGACCAGGACATCCTTATCAATGGCATGGGATGCGGACCTTGCGATGCGCCTCACCTTCACCTCCACATCGGCCTCGATGTCCTTGGATGTGGGAACAGCTATCACTGCAAGAGTGAAATCCTCCTCCAGAACAGCCAGGCTCTCTATGGCCCTGCCAAGGGTGCCTTCATCATCAAGAGGTGTGGGATGGTCATACACCGCGTCACCCGGCTTCCAGCCAACACCCCTTTCCCTGGACCAGTATGTCGGTATCACCAGGGCAAGCTTCATCGCCAGCCACCCCGCGCCGTCATAGCCATCCGTCAAGACTGAACTGGGACCTTCCTTTTTCAATGCCTGCCCTGATCTTTTCAAGGGCCTTTCGCACCCGGCTCTCTGTGAAATCCCTCTCGCCGCAGAGAAAATCCACCACCCCCTCCTCATCAGGGGCCTTCCAGCTCAGCTCATAATCATCTGTCACAGGAGGGTTCATGAAAAAGGCCTTTATAGGCTCATAGTCAAAGCCCCTCACAAGACCTTTTTCAACCGCCACATCAATGCCGCCAGTCTCTCTGATGATCTTATAGGCCTTCTTCGGCCCAATCCCCTCCACACCACCAGGGTTATAGTCTGTGCCCACGAGTATGGAGAGGTCTATGAGCTGCTCCCTCGTGATCCCCAGGTCTGAGAGCACTGTCTCTGAGTCAAAGAGCTCGGGCACGATGTTCACATAGATGTTCTTGCGCGGAAGCTTCCTCTTCCCTGTGATGGTGATGTTTCTCACAAGCCTCGGGGCGCCGAAGAGAAGGGAGTCAAAGTCCTGGGAGCCAACAGCCCACACAGCCTTCTCACCAGCCATGTATGCGGCCTGCGCCTCCCCCTCGGACGGCGCCTGCACAACCGGGATACCCATATAACCAAGCAGCCTCTTGGCATCCTCCAAGATCCCTCTGGAGAGCCTGGCAGAGGCCTGCGCCTGTATTCGCGCCTCCTCCAGATCACCCCGCGCCAGCGCCTCCTTCCACCGCTCCTCAGCCTTCAGCCGCGTATCCACACGCCCCTCCACAACCCCCTTTTTGAGCTCCGGTGGAGCGCCGTCAAAAACATAGACAGGCAACACCCCGTATTCAAGGAGGTTGGCATTGCGATACAGCAGCCCTGAGAGATGGCTTGTCACATTGCCATCACGGTCCATCAGAGGCTCGCCAGTGGG
Source organism: Methanobacteriota archaeon (assembly GCA_003695745.1). Classification (GTDB taxonomy): domain Archaea; phylum Hydrothermarchaeota; class Hydrothermarchaeia; order Hydrothermarchaeales; family SZUA-236; genus J060. The sequence goes on from RFHW01000075.1 coordinate 5,073, forward strand.
CTGTCGAATAATGGAGAGGAACTGATACAATGCGTTGTAAGCATCGATGGCGATCCTCTTCCCGGCCAGCTCCTTGAACTCGACCACCTTGGGCTCGAAAAGCCCGGAAAGCTGTACACCCATATCTATCCCTCTCCACTGCAGGATATAAAAATAACCCTGCTCAAGCAGCGGTGGATCAGGATGCAGACTAGGAGGCGGGAGGTATGCCTTTGGGTGAATGGGGAAAAAAGGGACCAGCACCTCCTAGTCTAATGGAAATATCGAAAAATTAACGATATAAACCTTTTGGAGAAAGGCCTTTATACGTCCTCTGTCTGAAAGGTGATGTCATCAAAGTAGACGATTGCCTCTCTGCCATATCCGCCTGCGCTCAGCCCGAATTTATCCAGAACCGTATAGCGCCCTTTGCTGTCATAGAACTCTATAGGCTGGATAGGAACGTCCTCTGCCCTCATCACATCGTCGACATAAACGTTGGCTGCGCCTCTGTCATAATCCAGCTCAACACGAATCTTGTACCATCTCCTGGTGTTATAGGGCTGGAGCTCTGTGGTCTGGAGACCATTGAATCTTATAACACCATCCCTGTGAAATCTAATGTTGTTGTAAAAGGGATTCATGTTTCCCCTTGCCACCGTAAAGCCGATTCTCACATCAGATCGCTCCGGCAGATAAACATACGCCTCATATGAGACACGGTCAGACTGGGTTACAACCATATAATCGGTTCTTGCCCAGTAGGGCTCACCGTCCAGCATCAGGGAATTCCCCCCGCCATGGGCGATGAGATTCGTCACATAGGCGCTCTGCCCGCTGTATTGATTCTTCCAGCCTTTTATTGCAGGATACGTTCCTACCGGGATACCTTCAAAATCTTCATGGAAGGACCATCTCTCCAGTTGAGAGGTCTGAAAAAGAGGCGCATATAGATACGCTATAAGCCCGGCGAATATGCCCAGAACTACTAGGACAATGAGCCCTGCGCCATAGAGCTTCACAAGGATTCTGAGGATGCTCTCCCTCTCCCGCTTCAAACCCATGTTCTGCACATAGAATGTGGTGTGATATGAGTAGGTGAATGCTGCAGCCAAGGTGCCAACTAAAACCGATCCCAACAGAAAAACAGGTCCGAATCTGCCGACCATTGATATTGAAGGATACAGTGCTGCAGGGTTTGTAAAGGCCTCTTTGAAATAGGCGAGGAAAAAGGGTGTGAGCGGGATGGACAGGATGAAGAGAGCAAGGTATTTTACCACTGTGTAGCCCAATACTGCGTTGAACCGCTCTCGTGTGAAGTTGAAGCTCTCCTTGAATGATCGTATCACCCCATAGTCCCCTGCCACGATCCCGATGTCAAAGAACTGGAGGAACATGAAAAGACCAGCCGTCAAGCCGAAAAAGAGGGGTGTGATGATCAGTAGTATGAGCGCCATGAGAGCCAAGCCTACAATCTTGTTGAACAGGCCCCCGATAAAATAGGCTGCTCCGCCGAGGATGAATGCCGCGATTATGAAGAGAAGCTCGCTGGCAAGGGTAAAAAGCATCATGGCAGCTGCGAAAAACAACCCTCCCAGCAACAGGGAAATCCATTTCCTCTTGCCCCCTTCTATGAAGACCGCCTGCCACTCCGCTACCTTTCCGGTCTGCGCCTGCACCGCAAGGGTATAGAGCCCGGCCATGAAGAAATAGCTCACAGGGAACAGGATGAAGATTGTGAGGTACTGAAGAAGGATGTTGCCAAAAAGATAGGAGGCCGACCCCATGAGAGCCACGAGAAAGCTCAAGCCGATGATGGAGGGGTTTTCAACGGCAATGCCCACCGCCTTTTTTAAAGAGCCAATCGGTCCACTGCCCTCTCCAACAGAACCAGTATCATCAAGCCCGCGGTCACTTTCTTCACCCACTTCACCCATTAAATCACCTGCCAGGTAAAA
>RFHW01000003.1 GCA_003695745.1 Methanobacteriota archaeon
AGATAGGGATATGAAAGAGGTCTACAGCAACGCCATAGTATTGTATGGTGAGGATTTTGAGGCAGTTAAAGGCTATGTGGTCGTAAAAGACGGTGTCATATCAGAGGTGGGCAGCGGGGGATACGCCGGCGGCGCTGTTGATGTGAAGGGCGGGATAATAGCTCCCGCTTTCACCAACAGCCACGTCCATCTCGGCGATTCTGCAGGCATGGACCTTGGCGCATATCTCCCCCTGGAGGAGCGCGTTGGAAAGAAGGGCTTAAAATGGCAGATCCATCAAAGACCTGATGCAAAATCAGCTATCATGCATGTCCTTGACGCAATGAAAAAAAGCGGGACCACCGCTTTTTGTGACTTCCGGGAGGGCGGCATCAGGGGTGTGGGGCTTCTCAAACCCCTGTTGAACATGCAGGCCCGCATCCTTGGAAGGCCAGATGGCCACGGTGATATCATGGAGCGATGCGACGGCCTGGGCATAAGCTCGATAAAAGACTACTCCAGTGAAGAGCTTGAGGGGCTCCTTGCAAAAAGGAGTGGCAGGCTCATCGGGATACACGCCGGCGAGGCGCGTGACGATGTCCTGGAGGCCCTTGCCATCAACCCTGACTTTGTGGTGCACCTCACCAACGCAGGCGAGGAGAGCCTGAGGGAGGTTTTCAGGCGAAAGATACCGATCGTGCTATGTCCAAGGGCGAACGCGTCCTTCGGGGTGGGAATACCTGATCTAAAGGCCGTCTTCGAGAGCGGCTGCACCGTTGCCCTTGGAACAGACAATGTGATGGCGAACCCACCTGACATGCTCAGGGAGATGGAGTTCAGCTGGAAGCTCTACAGAGGGCTCTACAAAGACCCTGAGTTCGATGCAAGAACGATTTTAAAGGCAGCCACTGTAAATGGCAGGAGAATCCTCAGGCTGCCTGACAACACCATAGAGGAGGGTAACAGGGCCGATTTCATAGTGACCCGCCGCTTTGAGCACATCCGGGATCCTGTGCTCGCCCTTGTCCACAGGACATCCCCTTCCGATATAAAGAAGGTCCTTTATCCACAGGCTTCAGCCATCAGCTGAACCCGGGCTTTTTTCTGATCCTCCTTCACTTTCCGCCTCTTTGGATCTTTGCCGGCCGATGACACGGGCCGTTACCGTGCTCAGGAGCACTGAGAAGAAGATGACCATGAAGACGAGGTCCATAATAAGGGTGCTTCCAACAGCGGCGGCTGCGATGGGAGCCATGGCAGCGGCTGATATCCCGCGCGGCCCGGCGAGCTTGAGCAGCGTGAAACCCTCTTTACCCACCTCTTCCTCTGAGCCTCTGGCAAGGTAGGTGACAAAGACCGGCCGGACCACGAAGACGAGGAGGGCGAAGAGGAGCTCCACCGCAAGGAGATAGGGGTTGAGGTCGAGGAATACCTGCGCCCCAAGGAGGGTGAAGACAGAGATGCGCAGCATGTCCGAGAACTCGCTCTGGAACTCACGGACCTTCTCCTTATGTGGAAAGGCCAGGTTCCCTATGATGAACCCCGCTATGGCGACGCCCAGCATCCCTGAGCCGCCCACCTGCTCTGACAGGCCGAAGGTGAGCAGGGCTATGGAGATCAGGATCAGCGCCGAGTATTCGCGCACCATCATGGTCAGTATCTTGCTGATCACAAAACCTATCACAACGCCGCTGCCGATGCCTGCCACCACCATGAGCCAGAACTGGGAGAAATAGGTGGACGGGGAGAAGACAGCTCCCGGAGAGAGGCTGAGAAGATCCAGCAGCAGGACAGGTATGAGGACGCTCAGCGGGCTGTTCAATATGGACTCCACCTTGAGTATGGTGAGCACATCGGCATGCTCCTTCAGGGTGTCCTCAAAGGTGAATATCACGCTTGCGTCGGTGCCGCTCACTATGGCCCCTATGAGGAGCGCCGGTATCCAGGGGAGCCTGAAGATGAGCTTTGCCGCGGCGCCCAGGAGAAGGGTGTTTAAAAGCACGAGCAGGAATGCAAGGGTGACTGACAGGTCTGAAAAACGCCTTAGCTCCTCAAAATCAAGGTTGAAGGCCCCTGTGAAGACGATAAGCACAAGGGCGAGGGTCCGCAGGAAATCAGGCACCACCGACATGGCGCTCACATCCACTATGATGAAGTCCAGATATCTGGCCACAGCAGGGTTCCGCCATATGGTGGGGCCTGTGACCAGACCAACAAGGAGCAGGAGGAAGGTGTCCGGGATGCGCACCTTCTTCATAATGTTCGCAACGAGAACACCGAATCCTAGGAGAAAGGAGAAATAAGAGACGATCAAAACCATGTCTGCCATGCTCGGTTTTTAATCCTCCTTTCTAATAAGTTTTGCCATGACCCTGGCGTGAAGTATCCATCGAAGCTGATGCAGGCTCTGCCGGGAGCAGGGAGCAGGGCTGAAAAGAGTGGTTCTTCAGCTATAGTGCGCCGGCACATCCTCAACCTGCAGGTATGTAACGTTGTATCGGGCCTCAAGGGCGGTGAGATAGGCGTCCATCTTTTGGATCATGGCCTCGTCCATGTTCTGCGGGTGTATGTAGAGGACGAGGGGCACACCTGCCTCAGCAGTCTTCTCTGCAAGCTCATAGGCCTTTCTAGTGTCCTGCAGCCTTTTTTCTGAGGCCACGACAGGCACCTCGATGATGCCATCTATCCTGTAGAAAGGGCGTGGGTCGTTGAAGTCCTGATAGATGCTAGAGTCTATCTCGATGCCTGCCTCTTTCAACACCTCAAAATACGCCGGGTCGCGGGTCCAGCTCACCACCAGCGATGGGGATCGAAACATTGTTGGCGTGCTCATGTTTCCGGTCGCGTTCATAACAGCCCTTTGATTCATGAGCATGTCCTCATAAAAGGCATATTTTGTCCTGAAGCTCCGGTTCCACTCGTATTCAACAGACTTGTTATAGACTCCGGCGATGATAGCCGCATCCTCCTCGCTGAAGAGGGGAAAATTGTGGTAGTATGTGTGCAGCCCCATTGAATGGTTCCGTCTATGGATCTCCCGCACCATGCCGGGGTTCAGCTCCGCCCGCCTGCCCATGACAAAGAATGTGGCTGTGGCGTTGTGCCTCTCAAGCAGGTCAAGGACAGGCCACATATAGGCGTCGCTGCCCGGGAAGAGCCCCTCATAGTCAAAGGACAAAACAACGACGAGCGGCGGCCTTTCTCTGCCCACATCAGCGCATCCGACAGAGAGGATGATGAGGATCAAAAGAACCTTGGCCTTCATCTTTCACACCTCTAAATGAGCTGTTTTTTAATGTTCTCGGCCGTCTTCTTTCCTATGAGCTCCACCTTCGCGATATCTGCTATATCTGCCCTCTTCAGGTCTGCAACGGTCCTGAAGCCCCGGCGATAGAGCGCTCTCGCCCTGGCCCTGCCGATCCCCTTCAGAGAGACAAGCTCAAGGAGCTCCTCCTTCACACCGTATTTCACGCGGCTCTCAAGACGCCGGATCTCCGTCTGCTTGGGATATTTGAAGAGCCTTCCAAGCTCTCTCATGCAGTAGAGCATCCAGCCGGCTATCTCCACCCTGCCCCGTATGTCGCCGGGGGCAAGTCCGTACTTCTCCCTGATCTCCTCTTCGCCGGATTCGTTTATCCAGTCAAGGAGGAAGGAGGCCATCTTCACCTCTGCAAGGAGGGACTCAAAATCCCACGTGCTCAGAGACCCCTCTGAAGACCTGGCGAGGAGAAAAGGCTGGTTCTCATAATAGACCTGTGAAAATGTCTCAAAGTCCCTGCGCCGCAGATAAAGCCCGCCAAGCTCCCCGGTGGCTGATATGGCGTGGAGATATGATATCTCCCTGGTAGGCCTTCCACGCGCCTCTGAGAGGGCGTCCCTCATGGCCACAGCGCTCACCGGGTCTATGTACAGCTGGGACACCCTCATCCCGAAGGGCGTTGCCCTCATACGCCCGCCGCCATCCATCCGCTCCACCATCCCCTCTCTCACAAGGAAATCCACAACCCGCTCCACAAGATCGTGAAGCACGTCCACATCCTGCTGAAAGCCAAAAAGGGTCTTTGAAAAGAACTCCACAAGCCCATAGGAGGAGCTTGCCATTCCGCCTGCGATGGTGGAGAGAACATGGGTCCTGAGCGACGCCTCAACCGCAAGCTTTGACCAGATCTCCTCAGGCTCGGCCAGGAGATAGTTCTCAAGTATGTGGTCCCGCTCATCCTCTGTGCGGGATATGAGGATCGCCTCGCCAGAGGTGTCAAAACCAGGTCGCCCGGCCCTCCCTGCCATCTGCTTGTACTCGAGCACCGGTATCTGAACCCTGCCTATGTTCACGTCATACCTGTGGTAGTCCTTTATGATCACCCTCCGGGCAGGGAGGTTGACGCCGGCGGCGAGGGTGGGGGTGGCCGAGACCACCTTGAGCGTATTCTCCCGGAAGGCGTCCTCCACAAGATGTCTCTGCTCCATCAGCAGGCCGGCGTGGTGAAAGGCCACACCCTTCCTTATGCACCGGGAGAGCCTCACACAGGTCTTGGTGGGCTCTGAGAGGGTGTGCAGAACCTTATGGGAAACCTCCTTCAGCCGCTTCATCTCTCTTTTTGAAAGCCATGGCGTGGCGTCAAGGGAGTCGGCAAAGCTCTCCACGCTCCTGCGGGTGTTGAGGAAGACAAGGGCCTGCCCACCTTCTGCCACGGTCTCAAGGGCAAGGGCGGGCGCCCCGTCGCCGGTGTTGAGAGGCGCCTGGACATCCCTGAGTGTGGAGTCTGTGAAGAATATGGAGCCCTTTAGATACACGCCCTCCCTGAGCTCCACAGGCCGCCAGGTGCTCTCCACAAGCTTTGCATCAAGCCACTGGGCGATCTCCCCGGCGTTTTGCACCGTGGCAGAGAGGCCCAGTATGATGAGGTCCGGATTGAGATGGCGCATCCTTGCAACGGTCACCTCCAGCGTGGGGCCCCGCCTCGCATCATGGATGAGGTGTATCTCGTCCACCACAAGCACTGAGACATCGCCGAGCCACTCAGCCCTGTGGCGGATGAGAGAATCCACCTTCTCGCTTGTGGCAACGATTATGTCGTATCCTGCAAGCCAGGGGTCGGTGGAGTCCATATCCCCTGTTGAGATGCCTGTCCTGATGCCAAGCCTCTCCCACCTCCGGAAGACCCTGGACTTTTCAGTGGCCAGCGCCTTCAACGGCACCACATAGAGGCACTTTGCCCCGCCCCTGCCGCTCCTCTTCCTCTCCAGTATGGAGCGGACCATCAGAAGCTCTGCCAGAAGGGTTTTCCCGGCTGCCGTGGGCACCGACACAAGGAAATTCCCTGAAAGCTCGAGCAGCCCCTCGTTCACAGCGATCTCCTGAGGCTGGAAAAGCTCTTTTATGCCCTCCTCCAGTAGGATCTCCACAGCCTCATCAGGCATGCCGAAGCCCTTCAGCTCCTCAACCTTCATCACACCGCCCCGCTGCCTTCAAATCCCCTGCGGAAGCCCTCTTTGTACTCAGATAGCCTGCCCTCTCTTATGGCCTCTTTCGCCCCTTCAAGGAGGCGCTGGATGAAATGGAGGTTGTGCAGCGTCATCAGCGAGAGCCCCGCAGGCTCATGGTTCCGCAGGAGGTGGTGGATATATGCCCTGCTGTGGCTCCTGCAGGTGTAGCAGCCGCAGCCCGGCTCAATGGGCGACCTGTCCTCTTTGAACCTGCCCCTTGAGAGGTTCATCTCCCCTGTGAAGGTGTAGGCGTCGTTGTGGCGGGCGTTGCGCGTTGGGAAGGTGGAGTCAAAGATGTCCACGCCGGCGGATATGGCCTCCAGAAGCTCTGCCGGGGAGCCAACGCCCATGAGATAACGGGGTTTATCGGGCGGCAGGATCCCTGTCTGTTTCCTGAGCACACGATGCATCTCATCCTTTGGCTCGCCTATGGAGAGGCCGCCCACGCCATAGCCGTCAAAACCGATCTCCACGAGCTCTCTTGCGCTCCGCTCCCGCAGGTCATCGTAGACCCCGCCCTGTGTTATTGCAAAGAGCAGCTGATGGGGATTTTTATGCGCCTCCTTGCACCGCCTTGCCCACTGGGTTGTCCGCTCCACAGAGAGCTCATGGGCCTCTCTTTCGCTGCCATAGGGTATGAGCGCGTCAAGGGTCATGGCCACATCCGAGCCAAGCCTGTTCTGCACCTCAACGGCCTTCTCAGGCGTGAATATGTGTCGGCTCCTGTCAAAGGGCGAGCGGAACAGGACGCCTTCATCCTTCACATCCTCGATGAAATCCGGGTTCAGCATCTGAAAGCCGCCGCTGTCCGTGAATATGGCATGGCGCCAGCCGGTGAAACCATGGAGGCCGCCTGATCCCTCTATGACCTCCACACCGGGCCTCAGATAGAGCACGAGGGCGTTCGAGATTATGGCCCGAAAGCCAAGGCCCTCCACATCCCGGAACCTGAGGGTCTTCACAGAGCCCTGTGTGGCAACGGGCATAAAAAAAGGTGTTTCAACGACGCCGTGCGCCGTATGGAGCCTTCCAACACGCGCCCCGCCTTTATCCTCGCAGACGACCTCGAACATCTCACTGCCTCATGACCAGCATGGCGTCGCCGAAGCTGTAAAAACGATATCCTCTGGCAATGGCCTCGGAATAGGCCTGCAGTATCCTCTCTCTTCCAAAGAGAGCTGACACAAGCATAAGAAGCGTTGACCTGGGCAGATGGAAGTTGGTCACCATCCCGCGGTAAGGCAGCCTGAAGCGATATCCCGGCGCGATGAAAAGCCGGCTCTCACCCTCTCCGGCCTTCACACGCCCGTCATCCCCTGCAGCAGACTCAAGCGCCTTCACCGTGGACGTGCCAACAGGTATAAGGCGCCCTCCATCAGCCGCCTCGTTTATGGCCTCTGCGCTCTCCCGGCCTATGGAGAAAGGCTCTGGCAGCATCGTCTCAGGCCGGGCCTCCCTCACAGGGAGGAAGGTTGAAGGCCCGATGTGAAGGGTCACATAGGCGATCCCCACCCCCCTTTCACGCAGCCGCCTGAGCAGCTCCTCAGTGAAATGCAGACCTGCCGTGGGGGCTGCCACAGAGCCCTCTTTTCTCGCATACACGGTCTGGTATCTCTCAGGGTCCTCAAGCCTCTCCCGGATATAATGGGGCAGGGGGACCTGGCCATATTCCGCCATCACCCTCTTCACATCCCTGTCAAAGGCAACGGTGAAAAACATCCCTTCTCTTCCGGCCACCTCACAGGCGGCATCCCCGATCTGAAGCCGGGTCCCGGGCCTTATCCTCCTGCCCCGTATGAGGCAGCGGACCTCTCTCCCTGCGGTCTCCAGCAGAAGAAGCTCCACCCTGCCGCCTGTCTCCTTCACGCCTGAGAGCCTTGCATGGACCACCCGCGAGTCGTTGAGGACCAGGAGATCGCCCTCGGAAAGGTGGTCCGGGAGGTTCTCAAAGCTCTCGTGGATGATGCCGCGGCCGTTGAGGACCATCAGGCGGGAGGCGCTCCTCACCTCACTGGGCTGCTGCGCTATCATCTCCCTCGGCAGGTGATAGTCAAAGTCATCCAGATCCATAGGGCTCTTCACAGGCTCTTGCTACACAGGTTTTGCTTAAATATTTTAGTAAGTTACCCTCATTCTCCTTTCATATGGCCACTGTCGGGATCACCGCTCTCATACCGCCTGAGATAACCTATGGGACCGGGAACACGCCTCTTGACATCAACAACCTGGTGCCCAGGAGCAAGGTGGTGCCCAGGGACAAGCTCTGCGCATGGACCGCTGTGTGGAGGGAGCTTGCGCTGAAGGGCAGGATAAAGCTGGACCGGCTTGTGGTCGTTGCAGGCGGGGACTGCAACAACGCCCTGGTGGATGGCGAGAGGCTTGAAGGCGCAGGCACACCCACCCATTACTTCACATATCCCTTCGACGGCTCCAGGGCACGGATGAAAGAGGAGATCCAGAGGCTTATAGAGTTCCTGGGAGGCAGCTGTGACCGTGGTCTCTTCAGAGAGGTGGGCCGCATAAAGAGGCTGGCCAGAAGGATCGACATGTGGCGGGTCAGGGGGGAGGTGGATCCTGAAAAGGCCTTTGCCATTGAGGTGGCAGGAAGCGACCTTGGAGGGGATTTGGAGGGCTTCAGGAAGAGGCTTGAGGGCCTTGAAAGGGAAAAGGTGGACTATGATTATCCGGTGGCGCTCATAGGGACACCGCCCATCTACCCAGATTTCCACCGCTTCCTCTCGTCCATCGGCCTCCACGTGGTCTATGACGAGATGCCCTACGAGTTCATACGCCTGGGAGGATCTTCCATCACAGGGCTTGCTGAGAGCTATGGCGGATACACCTTCTCCAGACACATCACCACCAGGCTGGAGGCCATAGAAAGGGAGCTGAGGAAACGGAAGGCCGAGGCCGTGATACACAACTACCAGTTCGCGTGTCATCACAAGCTTGAGGACAGGATCCTGCGGGATAGGCTGAACAGGGAGCTCGGCTACCCCTACATCTCCATTGAAGGCGACCTTCCATCCAGGACGCCTGAGCAGACAAAGCTCCGGCTTGAGGCCTTTAAGGAGAGATTGGGAGGCTATCTATGAGGCTCTATGGCTTTGATGTGGGCTCGCGCACAGCAAAATCCTACAGCCACGAGACCGGGGAGACCGTCGTAGCGGACAGCCATCGGTGGCGGGAGATACTTCCAGAGGGCAGGGTGGTGTCAACGGGCTACTTCAGAAAAAAGGTGCCATCCCTTTTGAAGGTGACCGAGATCACCGCCGCCATCTACGGGACCCGGCATATACTGGGAAGGGATGTGGACGTGATACTTGACATAGGGGGGCAGGACACAAAGGTCATTGACACAAGGACCAACGAGTTCACCATGAACGACCGCTGCTCGGCCGGGACAGGCACATTCCTCGAGTTCATGGCAGGCTATCTGGGCATAGAGCTCGTGGAGATGGGGGAATGCCATTTTGCCGTTGAAAGGGCGGCGCCCATAAACTCCACATGCTCTGTATTCGCCCAGTCAGAGGCCATCTCAAGGCTTGTAGAAGGATACAGCAAGGAGGAGGTTGTGCGGGGCATTCACCTTGCCTTTGCCAGGAAGATCGGCGATATGGTGCCTGAAGACGCCAAGACCCTTGCCCTGATCGGGGGGACAGCGAAGAACCGGGGTGTTGTGGACGCCTTAAAAGAGCACCTGAAGATAAAGGTCTATGTGCCCGATGACCCCCAGACCGTGAACGCGGTGGGCGCAGCCCAGTACTACCTCAGAAAGGGCCTGGAGGAAGGGTGAGATCCGCCCTTTTGCACCGCCGCCTTTTTAACCCTCTCCGGGCGAGGCTCTGGGTTGCAAATGCGGCTACCGGGATTCGAACCCGGGCAGCAAGCTCTTTCCGCTTTTAGGCCTCCCTTTACTTCGGCCTAAGTGCTTGGGAAGCTTGAGTCCTACCGCTAGACCATAGCCGCTTGACTGTCTTTTTTGTTTTGTGTGGTGTGTTATATATCTTACTGAAACTTTTCCGTTGGACCCGCCGGAAACCCTGTTTGCGCCACCCCTTTTCAGGGCTCTTTGGCCGCTGTCAGGTCTCTGGCTTCGCCCACTTTAATAACCTTATGTTATTAAAATTATTGCTGGTGTTAAAATTTAAAGCACTACATAGGAAGCGAAAAAATACTAAGCGGAGGTGATAGATATGGTATTCAGGCGAGAGAAGGAGGATCTGCCAGCCCTTCGGGAAGGAAGAGGGGGAGAGGTGACCATTGGAAGCCCCTTTGACCTCTGGAGTGACATGGACAGGCTCTTTGAGCAGTTCAGAGCAGGATTTGACAGCCTCTTCTGGCCATTCAGCCGCAGGAAGACACTAAGAGCCACCTCCACCTTCAGGGCCGCGCCCCTTGACGTAGCAGACCTAGGAGACAAATATGAGCTGAAGCTTGCAGTGCCAGGCATACCAAAAGACCAGATAGACATTGAGGTAACGCCCTATGGAGTAGAGATCTCGGCAGAGCAGCAGGAGACCAAAGAAGAGAAAGGCAAGAACTGGCTGCGCAGAGAGCTGGGCAGCACAGGAGTATACAGGAGCGTTCAGCTGCCTGAGGAGCTGAAGACCGAGGGCGTGGAGGCAAAGCTCAAAGACGGTGTGCTCACCATCCACCTGCCAAAGGCGAATCCAAGGCCAGAGCTCAAACCCAAGAAAGTGGAGATCAAATAAACCCTGCCATCTACAAGGCAGGGCCACCCCTCCCACTCATCCAATGTAGCTTTGAGGCGGCTGACGCACAGGAGCCCCAGGCAGAGAAAGGGGGATGGCGCCCCCCGACTTAAAGGTCTTGCGCTTCTCCTCATAGGTCCGCCACACCTTTTCGGCCTGCCCGCCCCTAAGGATCTTGGTAACCACCATCTTCGGCACAGGAACGGTCGTTGACATCGGGCGGTAGTCCACAAGCACGACATCGCCTTCCCGGAGCTCGCCGGAGATGTTCTTACTGGCAAGCACCGTTATCAGGTTGTCATCCCACATGGAAAGCATGACCTGCGTGGTCTTATCAGAGGATACAATACTGGGGTCCTCGGGCTTGAATACGCTCAGCACCTTCCCAGGATGATACATGGAGAGGAGTATGCCTCCCCCGTTATAAAAGGGTTTTGCACGTCCAGGCCAGCCTGCGCTGGAAAGGCTTTTATCCTCCGGCGCAGGATACACTGTCCATGCTCCCGGACCACAAGGACATAGCAGGATACATCCTCTCAAACTATGGTGACGCAGGGAAGATCGTGGAGGTGGGTATCGGAGCGGAGGACTCCCTCTTCCGGGAGCTTGCCCGTAAAAAGGGTTTAGAGGTCCTTGCAACTGACATCGCCCCAATAGCGGGCGCCTATCGCGACGATGCCAGAGAGCCTGATATGGCCATCTACCGCGGAGCAGACCTCATCTACTCCATCCGACCGCCTCCAGAGCTGATACCGCATCTTGAAAGGATCGCAGACCACGTTGGCGCATCGCTCCTGATCCGGCCTCTGAGCACAGACTCGTGCTGCAAACCACCTTCCATGAGGCTTGTGAACCACGGCAAGGCGGTGCTGTGGGAGAAAAGACTGTAATGGGTTATATTTTTATTCTTAAATCCCGCAGAGAGATGACATGCTAGAGCCCTTCAGATCCCAGGACGAGACAGAAAAGATCAGCGTCCATAAGACACTGGACAGGCTCCTCAACGGCGGTGTGGAGACAAGGACGGTGACCCAGCTCTACGGGCCCCCGGCCTCTGGCAAGACGAACCTCTGCCTCCTCGCCCTTGTGCGATGTGTGGAGCAGGGAAAAAAGGTGGTTTTCATCGACACCGAAGGCGGGCACTCCATAGAGAGGCTCAGACAGATCGCAGGCGAGAATCTGGAGCAGGTGCTTGAGAAAAGCTATTTCTATGAGCCCATGAATTTCAAGGACCAGCAGTTCATCGTGGACAACCTTGACTATATGATGAACCAGGACGTGGGCCTCATCATACTGGACTCAGCCGTTGCATTCTATCGTCATGAGCGGAACGATGAGAACGCCTCTGAGCTCAACAAGGCCCTGGCCTCGCAGATCGCAAAGCTCTCAAGCCTTGCAAGAAAACACAACCTGGCCGTCCTCATAACAACACAGGTCTACTCCTCCTACGAGAACGAAGGCGAGGTGGAGCCTGTGGGCGGCTCCATGCTCAAATACTGGAGCAAGGTGATAGTGGAGCTCAAGAGAGAGGGAGGGGACATAGAGGCTGTGCTCATGCGCCATAGGGAGCTCCCGGAAGGCCTGAAGACACGGTTCAGGATAACAGAAAAAGGGATAGAAGAGGTGTGAAGAGAGGGTCAGGATGCGTTTCGCCCTCAAAGTCTGCTACAATGGAAGGGGGTTTTCAGGCTCGCAGAGACAGCCGGGGGAGCGGACCGTGGAAGGAGAGTTCTTGAGCGCCCTCCACAGACTGGGCCTCTCCTTCACAGAATTCAAGGCAGCAGGGCGGACAGACAGGGGTGTGAGCGCCCTTGGAAATGTCTTCGCCCTCACCACCGATTCAGAAAGGATAAAGCCAAGGATGGTCAATGCCGCCCTGCCAAGGGACATCAAGGTCACAGCGGCACAAAGGGTGGGCGACGATTTCAACCCCCGCCACGCGAGGGAGCGCATATACAGATACTTCCTCTTCGACGAAGGATATGATCTCGCTAAGATGCGGAGGGCAGCAGCGCTTTTCAAGGGGGAAAGGAGCTTTCACAACTTCTCATCCTCAGACTACAGAAACCCCCTGAGAAGGATAAACCGCGTGGAGATCCACAAAAAAGACGATGTAATAGTAATGGAGGTCTCTGGAGAGAGCTTCCTCTGGCAGATGATACGCAGAATGGCAACAGCCCTGAAGATGGCAGGCACCGGAGAGGCAACACCCCAGGATGTGGAACGGCTCCTGGACCCAGATTATAAAAAGAAGATCCCGCCCTCAGACCCTGAGAACCTCATTCTCTGGGACGTGAAATACGACTTCAACTTCGAAGACGAGGAATACACGAAAAAAAGACTCATTGGAGAGCTTGAAAAACAGTGGAAAAAGACCCGGATAAACGCTGCTATACTGGCCGAAGCATTGGAAAACCAAAAGACAGGCAAAAACGCCAGATCTCAATAGCCCCGCTTCCGATACAAAACCTCAGCGCCCCGCCTCACCTCCACAATCCGATGGTAGGGGATATACGTCTCCACACCACCACGCTCCAATACGAAAAAGGATCTTTCAAGCCGCTTTATCTCCCAGCCACCTATCGTGACAACATCACCAGGCGCACCACGGTGAATATAGGTAACACTCACATCGTCAAGAGACCTCTCAGGATGCCACAAAAGCTCATTCAACACCCGCCGAACCATCAACCATTAGATTATGCCACAACATTTATATCTACCTGACTGGTGTAAGACACAAAAGAAAAAAGGGGGCTCGTAGCTCAGACTGGAAGAGCACCCGCTTGGCATGCGGGAGGCCCCGGGTTCAAATCCCGGCGAGTCCACTTGTCACCCTCCCTCAAGCTTCGATTATCATCTCGCTTTCGGTCGCTCGACACCGGTTTTTTTAATCCAATCGCTGAAAGGCGATTGGAGCGGGGGCAGAAGGCTTTGTATTCACAATTTCTTTTCGCCAATGAAAACTGATTAGTGCGAATGGGAAAAGGGGGAGATATCGGGGGGTTGATAAGTGGGGCCACCCGGATTTGAACCGGGGTCCATGGCTCCCAAAGCCACGAGGATGGACCAAGCTACCCTATAGCCCCAGAAGTGTTTTTTTGTCTAAATCCTGGTGGGGATATAAAACTTTTTAAAGGTATATGTTGTTTTTCCATGGTGTCTGGTTATGGTGCAGAGGATTGTTAGCCCTGATGCGCTGCGCGAGGATCGTGTGCCTCCAGGCCAGCATGTGGTGGAGGGATGGCCTGTTCTCCATTCTGGTGTTGTTCCTGATATGGATCCATCCAGATGGAGGTTTCGTGTTACAGGGCTTGTGGAGGATGAGCTGGAGCTTGGTTTTGAGGAGTTTGCTGCTCTGCCAAGGGTGGAGGTGCTCTCAGACATACATTGCGTGACAGGGTGGTCGCGCCTTGACAACCTGTGGGAGGGTGTGAGCACCGGGGTGTTAAAAGACCTCGTGTCTATCGGGCGTGATGCCCGTTTTGTCATGGTCCATGGTGCGGGCGGTTTCTCAGCCAACCTTTCCCTGGGGGATTTCTTTCAGGAGGATGTGCTCTTTGCATTCAAACACGATGGCCGGTCTCTTTCGCCTGAGCACGGCGGTCCTGTGCGTCTTGTTGTGCCAAGGCTGTATTTCTGGAAGAGCGTTAAGTGGGTGGTGGGTGTGGAGTTCATGGCGCGGGAGCGGCCGGGTTTCTGGGAGCAGAGAGGGTATCACATCCACGGCGACCCTTGGAAGGAGGAGCGATATAGCAGGGTTTGAAGCCCTCTTGTCTTAAATATCACTGGCGTCTATAGCCTTTATATGCTCTGGGTAATCTTCTCCCTTGTCCTTCTGATAGCTGAGCGCCTTGCAGCCCTTTTTCTGGAGCTCGGTCTCTGGCAGTGGATAGGTGTGCAGACCCTTCTTTTCACCGGCGTCCCTCTTTTTTTCATGGCCCTTTTTCACGTGGAACGGAGGGATGTCGGGCTTTCACTTGAGGGTTTTCGTCATGGTTTGAGGTATGCAGCGGCCATGCTCATATTTGCTCTGCCATTCATGGTCTACGGCGCGATGCAGCCTTCTTTCAAGCTCTACTATCCTTTGTGGGCTCCTGCGCGTGAGGGCGTATGGAGCTTCATCCTCTTCGAGCTCGCAATCCTTGTGATGATGTTCAACACCGAGTTCTTCTTCCGCGGCCTTCTGCTCTTCAATCTTGAAAGGTCTGTGAGAAACAGGTGGGCCGCCATCGTCCTCCACGCAATCCCCTATGCCCTTGTTCACATCGGCAAACCGGGTCTGGAGGTTCCCTATTCCTTCTTTGCAGGCGTTGCCTTCGGCTGGCTCGCGTTAAAAACGAGGTCTGTTGCCACGAGCACCGTCCTTCACTGGACGAGCTCTGTCATCTTTGACCTCATGGTTATTGTCCTTTAAAGAAGGGGGCACAGTAAAGGCGGGTGGTAGAGGAAATAGTAGGGACAAAAGGACTCGTTTGGGAGGGAAAAATAGAGGTTTGGGTGGTGGGTTTAAGAGGTCTTTTAAGTCCCTTGTCCCTTCACTTAACAAATGCTGTTAACGACAGCAAATAAAATTGATTTAGCATGTCAGTAGCCCAGGAAGTTCTCCACCTTGACACTGTCCTCAGAAACCCCGACATCCTCTATCAACACCTTTTTTACGGCCTCCACCATGGCAGGAGGGCCTGATACAAAGAATATCCTCTCCCTCCAGTCAGGCACGTATTCATCTATCAAACCGGCATTGACGTGGCCCGTCGGACCTGCCCATCCTTTCTCAGGTCTTGAGAGGATATGGACCACCTTCAGCCCCTCACCTGACAGCCCGTCAAGCTCCTCTCGAAAGGCGGCTCCGGCGAGATTGTGGTTTGCATAGAGAAGAATGATGTCCACATCCGCCCCCGTGTCAGCGGCCCATCTGATGTTTGAGCGGGCCGCGGTTATGCCGATGCCGCCGCAGATGAAGGCCACCTTTTTCATCGACCCCTTTATGGTGAACTCGCCATGTATCTCATCAACCCTCGCATATGTGCCGAGGGGCATGCCGTCAAGGGTCTTTTTGAACTCTGAGTCCCTTATCCGGGTTGTGAACTCGATGAACCCTTTCTCTGTGGGCGAGCTTGAGAATGAGAAGTGATGGAGCAGCTCCCCCACATCCTCTTTGGGGATGTATATGAAGAAATACTGGCCCGGCAGATAATTCAGGTCACGGGGCCGGCTGAATCGAAAGCTCTTTGTCCCTGCTGCCCGCTCGATCTTCTCAGCAAGGGGGACCTCCCAGCTCATAGAACATATCAGGCGAGGTGAGCCCTTAAATCTTTCGTAGGGGGAAG
>RFHW01000076.1 GCA_003695745.1 Methanobacteriota archaeon
ATTGAGGAGGTAAAGCATATGATAGAAGAGCTCAGAAAACTGGGGTTGTATGGCATCGGGCTGGCAGTGCTCACCGAGGAGAAGATCGAGGAGCTGGTGAAGGGTGCCATGGAGGAGGGGAAGATCAGCAAGGAAGAGGGCAAAACAGCGATCAAAGAGCTGATAGAGGAGTCGAAAAAGGAGAGGGAGAAGCTCAACAACAGCATCAAAAAGGAGGTCAGAAAGGTCCTTGGCGAGCTGGACGTCCCTACAAAGAAAGATCTCGCCGCCCTTCAGAAAAGGCTCAACACACTTGAAAAGGAGATCCTGAAAGAGCTTAAAGCACAGCGGTGATCCTATCCCTGACATCAGAAAGAGATACAGGCACATCAAGAGATACGAGCAGCTGCTCCGTATCCTGATGAAACACGGCTTTGGCCCTACTGTGAAGAGGTTTGAGCGGTTCATCCCCCTGAGCGGGGCCATCTTAGGCTCCATATACCGCGGCGAGGAGATATCAAAGCCCAGGCGCATCCGCTTCCTACTTCAGGAGCTGGGCCCCACAGCCGTGAAGTTCGGGCAGTGGATGAGCACCCGCCCAGACATACTGCCGCTGGAGTACATAGCCGAGCTTGAGAAGCTGCAGGACAGGGTGCCGCCCTTCCCCTTCTATCAGGTGCGGGAGATCATAAGGGAGGAGCTGGGAGGGGAGATCGAGGACTTCTACGACTATTTCTCGCCCACGGTGATAGCGAGCGGCTCCATCGCACAGGTGCATAAGGCAAAGCTCAAGGACGGGACCATGGTGGCGGTGAAGATACTGCGCCCTGATGTGGAGAAGACCATTGAAACTGACATGGAGATACTCCTCGACCTCGCCCGCCTCGCAGGTGAGCACATAATCAGGGCAGACACCTACGACCCTGTGAGCCTTGTGGAGGAGTTCTCCTATGCAGTCCGGACCCAGCTTGACCTGTGGAACGAGGCAAGGAACGTTGAGAGGTTCAGAAAGAACTTTGAAGGCGTCGATTACGTGCGCATCCCAAAGCCTTTTCTGGACTTCACCACCAGACGGGTCCTCACAATAGAGTATGTTGACGGCATAAAGATCAACAGGCTAAAAAGCATCGAAAAGGCTGGGCTGGACAGGAAGACCCTTGCCAAGAACATAGCCGATTCATATCTGAAACAGGTGTATGTGGACGGCTTCTTCCATGGCGACCCTCACCCGGGCAATCTCTTCGCGCTGCCCGGCAACGTGGTGGGATACACGGACTTCGGGCTGGTAGGCATAATAGACGGCGAGACAAGGAAGCGGCTTTTAAAGTCCCTCGTTGCAGTGGCTAAAAGGGATTCACGGGAGCTGGCCGAGGCCCTGATTGACCTGGGCGCTGTATCGGAGGAGCCTGACATACCGGCCTTCTCCATGGATCTGGAGCACCTCCTGGACAAGTACTATGGGACACCGCTGAAGAAGCTCAATCTGGGTGAGATGCTGGAGGATGTCCTGGCGGTTATGACCAGGCACCACGTGCGGATGCCGCCAAATCTCTCGCTCCTCACGATCGCCCTGTGGTCCATGGAGGGGCTGGTGAGAAACATAGACCCTGATTTCAACTCCTTCGAGGCCAACAAACCCTTCCTGCAGAGAATGATATCCAGAAGGATCAGCCCCGTCCACAGGCTGAGAGAGTTCGGCAACAACGTGGTGGAGTACTATGACCTCATGGAGGACCTGCCGCGGAGATTGAACCGCATTACAAACAAGATCGAGCGGGGGGAGCTGAAGATCATCTTTCGCGACGAGCGCCTTGAAAACCTCAACGTGGTCATAGACAAGGCAAGCAACAGGCTCATAATCGGCGCGATAATATCGACCATCATCATGGGCTCGGCCATCGTCATACTCAGCGGCAGGGAGCCCGTCATATTCGGGATACCTCTTGTGGAGGCCTCTTTTCTCGCCGCAGGCCTCATGGGCATATGGCTGATCATCTCCATAATGCGGTCCGGGAAATACTAAAAAAGGACCGGTTGGGCCAACCACCAAGGAAATTCACTCTCATTCTGCTATACACGGGGCTCTTACAAAGCTCACTCATACCGCAGCGCCTCCACCGGCACGAGCTTGGAGGCCTGCCAGGCGGGGTAGAGGCCTGAGATGGCGCCCACGATCCAGCTGAAGGCGATGGAGCCGGCCACAAGCTCCGGTGTGATGAGCGTCTTGAACATGCTGCCCACATAGGCCTTTCCCACGGCCTCGATGATGAGGGAGAGCGCTGCGCCTGCGATGAACCCGAGGATGCCGCCCACGAGCCCCACGAAACCGGCCTCGGTGAGGAAGAGGGTGAGAATCGTCCGCTGGGTTGCGCCTGTGGCCTTGAGCACGCCTATCTCCTGTGTCCGCTCGAAGACGCTCATGAGCATGGTGTTCATGATGATGACGCCGCCCACGAGGATGGAGATGGATGCGATGCCCCCGAGGACGAAGGTGAGCACGCCCAGCACCTGGTTTATCTGCTTGGCAAAGTCCTCTGTGGTGGCCACCTCGAAGTCCTTGCCTCCCCTGAGCTTTTTGAGCTCCTCTTCGATGCGCTCGGCAGTTATCTTCACCTTGCGCTCGTCCTCGGCCGTTGCTATCATCATTGTGACCTCGCCAGGGGCGTCAAAGAGCTTCTGCGCCGTCTTTATGGGCATGAAAACGGTGGTGTCATCCTCTCTGTTCCCTATCTCGGTGAAGATCCCCACCACCTCGAACTTCTTGCCGTTCACCTCGATGAAGTCACCCACCCTGATGGGGGTGTCAAAGGTGTCCTCGGCCAGGCGGAAGCCGATGTTCACGGCCCTGTCGTCCATGTCTTTTATGTACCTGCCCTCTTTGAGGCTGTAGAAGCTGGAATAGATTTCCAGTATCTCCTCTGTGCCGCCGCCTATGTTGACAAAGGCCTTCTCGTTCCTGAACACCACGTCGCCTGACCTGAAGAAATAGGGCTGCACGTCCTTCACACCCGGTATCCGGGCCACAGCGGCCAGCTCCTTCTCTGAGAAGGGCACGTTCTCCTGCGGCGGACCTGCGAAGCTGCCGAAGAGCCCTGAGGGGAAGATGTTGATCCTGTCGGCGCCGACTTTCTCAAGGTTGTCTGAGATGGTGGCGCGCATCCCTGCGCCCAGGGATATGAGGGCCACGATGACTGCGATGCCGATGACCATGCCAAGTAGGGTGAGGGCTGCACGGGACTTCTGCTGTGAGAGGCTTCTAAAGGCAAATCTCAGGTATTCCTCTACCATCTTCTATGACCTCAGCGCGACCACGGGGTCGAGCTTTGCCGCCCTGTAGGCCGGGTAGACCCCTGAGATTATTCCCACCACAAAGGAGAAGGTGAGGGCGAAGAGAGCGAGCTCCATGGTAACGGCCGTTGTGAGCACGTTTGGCCCCAGATACTGCTCTGCCGCCCTGTTTATCCCCAGCGAGATCACATAGCCCATTAAGACCCCTATCCCCCCGCCTATGATACCTATGATGCCGGATTCCACAACGATCATCCTGAGCACATGTATGCTTTTGGCGCCGGTGGCCTTCATGATCCCTATCTCCTTCGTCCTCTCAAGGACGTTCATGATCATGGTGTTCGCTATCCCTACGCCGCCCACGATGAGGGAGACCGCTGCTATGCCTCCGAAGACCACCTGTATCACCTTGAAGGAGTCTGTGATCTGCTTCACCAGCTCCTGTGACGTGAGCACCACGAAGGACTGGGTGTCGTGGTTCTTCTCAAGGGCTTCTTTGATCCTGATGCTCACTGCCTCGGCCTGGCTGATGTCATCCACCCGCACCACCATCTCGGTGATCTCATCGCCTTTGCCCATGATCTCCCTGAGGTAGTCGAAGTCCATGAAGGCCCGCTGGTTCATGTCGTTGTCGCCTGTGTCTGCGAAGATCCCCACCACCTCCACCTCGTTGCCCTGTATGAGTATCTTGTCGCCCACGTTCACCTTCACACGGTAGAAGTCGTCGTGGACCTTGAATCCGATGGTGGCCTTTTTCCTGTCGCCCTGGCTTATCCACCTGCCTTCCATAAGCCGGAAGGCCCTTGCGTCTGAGAAGGTCTGCTCAGCGGCCTTGGCAGGCACCCCTGTGATGGGCAGGGCCTTCTCCTCGCCCTTGAACTCGCTCCCTGCCACAAGGGTGTAGATGGGCGTCACGAACTTCACCCCCGGTATCCTCTCCACGAGGCGCACATCGGCGTCGGTGAGGCTCTGACCGGTGCCCCCGCCTCCGCTCATCATGGAGGCCACGAATATCTTGTCGGCGCCGATCTTATCGAACTGGTCGTTCACGGCCTTGGTCATGCCCTCTCCTATGGACACCAAGGCGACAATGGCCGTTATGCCGATGATTATCCCCAGCAGGGTGAGGAAGGTCCGCATCTTCCGGAAGGTGAGGTTCTTTATGGTGAGCTCAAGATACTCTATCATCAACTATCTCCCCGTCTCTTAACGATATAATCCTTTTTGCCATTCTCGCAAGCTCTGGCGAGTGTGTGACGATGATGATTGTCTTGCCCTCGTCGTTGAGGCCGGAGAGGATCTTTGCTATCTCCTCGCCTGACTTGGAGTCCAGGTTGCCTGTGGGCTCGTCGGCAAGGATGATCTCAGGCCTATTTGCAAGCGCCCTTGCTATGGCCACCCGCTGCATCTGGCCGCCGGAGAGCTCTGTAGGCTTATGGGTGAGCCGGTCTCCAAGGCCCACCTGCACCAGGAGGTCCCTGGCCCTTTTGATCCGCTCCTTCTTGGGGACCCCTGCAAACCACATGGGCAGCTCCACGTTCTCCATCGCTGTGAGACGCGGTATGAGGTTGAACTGCTGGAAGACGAAGCCCACCATCCTCTGACGGATCGTGGCCAGCCGGTCGTCTGGAAGCCGGGAGATGTCCTTTCCCTTGAGCAGGACCCTTCCCTCGGTGGGCCGGTCCAGGGCGCCCACCAGGTTCATCAAGGTGGACTTCCCGCTCCCCGAGGGTCCCATGATGGAGACATACTCGCCCCTCTCTATCTCAAGGTTTATGTTTTTGAGGACCGGCACCACGACCTTGCCCATCTGATAGGCCTTGCACACATCCTCAAGCTTCAGCAAGCTCACGCTTACGCCTTCTCCACAGGTAGATTAAGAGGCCTGCCAGGAGCAGCGCGGCCGCAGCGATGGATGTGCCGGACCTCCCGGCAGGCTCTGATATGAAGAGGTCGAATGTCTTGAGAGAGCTGCTCTCGACCCCCTGCTCATCGGTGTATATCACCCTTGCTGTGACGGTCCGTGGCCCCGGCGATGCCTCTGGGGCGACGGTGAGGTCGAAGACCCCTGTGGCCACATCGTCCTTCTGGATCTCGCCCACGAAGGATGTGAACTCGCCCAGGAGGTCGCCGTTGGGCTCAAGCTC
>RFHW01000010.1 GCA_003695745.1 Methanobacteriota archaeon
CACCTCCTTTCAATCTTTTCACAGGGAATATATATTTGTGCAAATATACAGCGAAAATATATGACCATGTACTTATATATAAAACTGACGGTCCGCCGGCGGCCGTTGAGCCCTGTGCTCCTATACACCGAGGTACAGCCTCTTTGCAAGCCGCTCTGGAAGGCCGCTTTCGATTATCCTTTCAGCCACGAGGTCGATGTCATAGGGGACCCTTCTGAGCTCCACCTCACCCCTTTCAATATCCACCACCGCATAGGCCGCGCGGGGGTCCCCGTCCCTCGGCTGCCCAACACTCCCTGGGTTCAGCACGATCCCCTCTTTCAGGCGCCTCACAAAAGGTATGTGGGTGTGGCCCAGAAAGAGGATGCCGCCCTCCCCAAGGAAGGACTCCAGCACCGCATCCGGCGTGTCACCATAGACATACTCATAGAGGGGGTCCCTTGGGCTGCCGTGAAACGCCTTAAACCTCCTGTCCGCATATCCCTCCGGAAGGCTGCGGAGAAACTCTGCATCTGACTCTCTGAGAACGGCCATGGTCCACTCTGCCGCCGCCGCTGCATAGGGGTTGAGCCAGCCTGTGTCCCCGGTGGCCACCGCGTGGTCATGGTTCCCGCGAATGGCCTTCACACCCCTCTTTTGGAGCAGCTCCACAACCTCCCTTGGGAAGGGGTTGTAGCCCACTATGTCGCCGCAGCAGAATATCTCCCTGTGGCCTGCATCCTCAAGGACGGCCTCCAGCGCCGGGAGGTTGGAATGGACATCTGAGATAAGGGCAAGCTCCATTGCATGGGGCCTTTTGCAGATAAAGATTTATAACTTTCCCAGGCCCTTTTATGGAGCATGGGAGACCTTGTCCTCTCTGAGAGGGAGCTTGAAAGGTGCGCAGAGCAGATCGCCGGCGCTATCAGGAGCTTTGTGGAGGATGCCGGGGCCGCAGGCGCTGTGATGGGCCTCAGCGGAGGCGTGGACTCCGCCCTCGTCGCCTATCTGGGGAAAGAGGCCCTTGGAGAGGATATACAGGCCCTTATCATGCCCAGGAAGGGTGTTACGAGGGAGGAGGATGTGGCCCATGCCATATCCTTTGCTGAGGAGCAGGGGATCAGGTATCGGGTGATAGAGCTGAGCAGGGCCATCGAGGCTGTGGAAGAGGGGTATCCTGATATGATGGAGGGTGAGAAGGGTTTTCTTGCGCGGGCGAACCTCTGCGCGAGGCTGAGGATGGTCTATAACTATGCCGTGGCCAATACAGAGGGTCTCATCGTCCTTGGCACCGGGAACAGGACAGAGCTCATGCTTGGCTATTTCACCAAATACGGCGATGGAGGCGCTGACATCCTGCCCATTGGCGACCTCTATAAAACGCAGGTCCGGCAGCTCGCCTGCCACCTCGGCATCCCTGGCTGCATCGTTGAGAAGCCTCCCAGCGCAGGTCTGTGGCAGGGGCAGACCGATGAGGAGGAGCTGGGCGAGAGCTATGAGAACATCGACAGGGTCCTGCATTGTGTCTTTGATCTCGGCTACAGGGTGGATCAGACGGCAGAGGAGCTTGGTCTGGACAGGAGCGTGGTGGAGGGCATCTGCCATCGGGTCCGGAGCAACGAGCATAAGAGGAGGCCGCCGCCGGTGGTGAGGGTCCTGTCAAACAATGGGATTTGACTTCTAGCTTCAGGTAAAGGAAAATTATTTATAAGTGCCGCCTCCCCACCTCAATGCAATCGTCAGGTGATGGTCTTGAAACCAGTTTATGCGCTGTCCCTCATCCTGCTTGTGACGGCAGGGTGCCTTGAAGGGCACACATCCAGCCAGCCTAGGAGCTTCTCAGACCTGGGGGATGCAGGTGTGAGGATAGCTGTCTGCGACCCCGGGCACTGTCCGGCCGGGAGATACGCCTACGCGGTGCTCACAAACATAGAGTCCATGGACCCGGACCTTGGAGTAAGGATAAGGCAGAACATCGCCACAAACGACCCTGATGTGAGGGCCGTCCTTGACAAGGTCCTCACCGGCGAGGTGGACGCAGGCTTCGTGTACATAACAGATGCGGAGCTTGAGGGGGACAGGGTCAGTGTCATCGAGATACCCACCGAGCTTGCGCCCCTGCCCCAGTATGGCATAGCAGCGGTGAAGGGAAGCTCAAACCCTGATGCAGCGGCTCTCTTCATAGATTTCGTCCTCTCAGAGGAGGGCCAGAGCATACTTGTGAAGCATGGATTCCTCCCGGCAGTTGAGGACCCGCAGCCATTCACACCTGAAAGGAGCCATGGAGGCGGGGGCCTCACCATATATGCGGCAGCATCCCTCACCGATGTCTTCAGGGAAATGGCAGAGCGGTTCGAGGAGGAGACAGGGATAAAGAGCGATGTGAGCTTCGGAAGCTCAGGGATCATGCGCCAGAAGATAGAGGCCGGGGCGCCGGCAGACCTCTATGCCTCGGCATCGATAAAACATATAGACACGCTTATAACAGAGGGTTTTGCAGATGGCTATGAGGTCTTTGCAAGGAACAGACTGGTAGTTGTCACCGGGAGGCGATGAATGGTGCTGGAAGGAGACAGACGGATAAACCTCTATCTCATGGTGGTGGGATTCCTGGGGATCGTGATATTCGCCCTCCCCTTTCTCGCCCTCTTCCTCAGGATAGAGTACGGCCAGATGCTCATCATACTCCGGTACCCTGAGGTGAAGGCCTCCATCGTGCTGAGCATGATAACCGCCCTTGTGGCAACGGCCATCGCCCTCTTCCTCGGCCTCGGCCTGGCCTATGTCCTTGCCTTCTGGGAGTTCCCCTTCAAAGCCGCCCTTGACACCTTCTCAACGCTGCCAATGGTCCTCCCGCCCTCTGCAGCCGGCTACATCCTGCTCCTCGCCTTCGGTAAATTCGGGCTTCTGGGCCGGCCCATCTACCGGCTCTTCGGCGTCTCCATACTCTTCAGCACCTATGCCATAATCCTGGCCCAGGTCTTTGTGATCACCCCCTTTGTCATCGGCGCGGCCAAATCGGCCTTCCTCGACATCAACCCCAACTATATCAGGGCAGCCGCAACGCTGGGAGCAGACCAGCTGACGATAGTAAAGGAGATCATACTTCCCCTTTCAAAGAAGGGGATCCTTGCAGGGACGATCATGGCCTTTGCAAGGGCCATCGGCGAGTTCGGGGCTTCTGTCATGGTGGCCGGGCTCCTCCAGACCATGCCCATCGCCATATTCAACATGGCCATGCGCGGCACACGGGATGAGGCGAACATCATCGCCTTCATACTCATATTGATATCCTTTACAATGCTCTTCATATTCAGGCACTACATGGGTGAGAGAAGATGAGCCTTGAGCTCTCAGAGGTGAGGAAAAGCTATGGAAGCCGGGAGGTGCTCAGAGGTGTCTCCTTCACTGTGGACGATGGCGAGCTGATGGTGCTACTTGGCCCTTCAGGCGCAGGGAAGACCAAGACCCTTGAGATAGTGGCAGGTGTTGAGGAGCCTGACTCAGGGAAGGTGCTCATCAACGGGAGGGACGTGGCAGGGGTGCCTGCAAGAAAACGGGGCATCGGATTTGTCTTTCAGGACTATTCACTCTTCCCCCATAAAACGGTCTTTGAGAACATCGCCTTCGGCCTGAGGGTCCGGAAGGATGGGGAGGTGAAGAGGAAGGTGGAGGATATCGCAGAGGAGGTGAGGATCCTTGAGCTCCTGGACAGATACCCCGGTGAGATAAGCGGCGGCGAGAAGCAGCGCGTCGCCCTTGCCCGGGCCCTTGTGATAGAGCCTGACCTCCTCCTCTTCGACGAGCCCCTTGGCTCCCTTGACCAGAATGTGAGAGAGGAGCTGCGAAAGGTTTTGAAGGAGATCCAGGTGAAAGAGGGCATCACAACGGTCTTTGTCACCCACGATTACACCGAGGCAATCGCCCTTGCAGACAGGATCGGCATCCTGAAAAGGGGGAGGATCATCCAGTTCGGAGACCCCGATGACATATTCTACAGGCCTGTGAGCCGTGAGGTGGCGGAGTTCACAGGCATGACGAACATCTTTGAAGGAAGGGTGGTGGGCTCAAGCAAGGCAGGGTCGCTCATATCCATTGACGGCCTTGAGATAAAGGTGGATGGACAGCTGCCCGTTGGCGGGGTCACCGTCTGCATACGGCCAGAGTCCATAATGTTCCTGCGGCCGGACCGCAAGTCCACCTTTGAGAACTCCTTCAAGGGCAGGGTGGCGGGTGTGGAGTCCTTTGGCAGCTCCATGCACCGGATCGCCGTTGACGCAGGAAAAAGATTCTTTATAAATGTGCCGAACCATGTTGTGGAGAAGATGGGCCTTGCCACCGGGAAGGAGGTGGAGATCTCCCTGAAGAAGGAGAAGATACATGTCCTGACAGAGAGAAGGGCCTGATGAGATGAGCGGCGGTGAAATAGACCTATGAGCAGGGATAGCTTCCTCACAGAGAGGCAGATAGAGATGCTGAGGCTCCGCAGACAGGGTCTCAGCCAGAGCGAGATCGCACGGCGCATCGGGACCACAAGGGCCAATGTCTCTGCCACGCTGAAGACGGCGGAGGAGAACATGAGAAAGGCCGAGAACACCCTCAGGCTATGGAACATGCTCAACGCCCATATCTGGCTCGTCGTCGAGAGGGACACAGACCTCAATGACCTGCCGAGGATGATATACCAGCGCGCCAGTGAGGAGGATGTGTGGGTGAACCTTGACACACCATCCCTCATAGGCGAGATACAGAGAAGCTGCAGAAACAAGATCCGCGGGAGAAGGGTTGTAAGGGAGATTGAGATCGTCATCACAGAGGAGGGGGATGTCATTGCCAGGTAGAGGGGAGGCGCCATATACGGACGGCGTCCCAGGCGACCGGGACATGGAGATGGAGGAGCACCTCATAGAGCTTGCCAAGAGATTCCTCTTCGTCTTCGCCGTTGTCGGTGTTGTGACCATCCTCGCCTACCCGGTGAGCGACGAGATGATAGAGATGTTCATACAGGATTTCGTTCCAGAAGGCATAAGGATCATAACACTTCATCCCGTGGAGATCGTCTTCACAAAGCTTGAGGTGGCGGTGGCCATCTCCCTCCTTGCCGGGGCCCCCCTCATCATATACGAGGCCTTCGCTTTCATGAAGCCCGGTCTCTTCCCGAGCGAGAGAAGGTTCTATCTCACCGTTGTCCCCACCTCTTTCATACTCTTTGTGGCAGGCGCCGCCTTCTCATACAGGTTCCTCATACCCCGCCTTTCAACAGCCCTTATAGGCACGTCCACGGCAACCACCACACCGCTCCTTGTCCTGAGCAGGCTCATGGACTTTATAACGTTCATGCTCGTCGTCGTGGGGGCTGTGTTCCAGGTCCCGCTGGTGATCCATCTCCTCATCAAGATGGACCTCGTGGAGCCATCCTTCCTGAGGGACAACAGAAAATACATCTACCTCCTGCTTTTCTTCATCGTCAACCTCTTCAACCCGGACCCCAGCATGGCCACGCCCTTCGTCATCACAGCAGGATTCATCCTCCTCTATGAGGTCAGCCTCCGGCTCTTTGCAAGGGGGAGGTGAAAGGGGTGTATTTTCCAGTTGCAGGGATTGAGCTCAACCCCCTCATACCTGTGGCAGTGGGCTTCACACTCTCCATGCTCTTCGGCCAGGTAGGGCTCACCGGCAGCGTTGCCCTCCTCCCCTTCATGATATCTGTCCTGGGTTTCACATCGCCAGCCGTTTCATCTACCAGCCTCATATACAACATAACCACCCCGCTTGGGGGGATATACTCCTATCAGCGGGAGAGGCGGATGCCCTGGCGTATCGGGCTCCTCGCGGCCTCGGGAGGCGTCATCGGCGCTCTCATAGGGCCGAGGATACGCATAACCCTCCTGGCGGACATAGGGCCTTTCAAGTTCTTTTTCGGAGCGCTCCTTGCGCTCATCGCCCTCCGCCTGTTCCTCAAGGCGCCTCTACACAGCGCGCCCGGCGTGGTGGAGGCATCAAAGGGCTCTCTCACCAGAGCAAGCTTCTCCTTCTCCAACACCACATACACCTACCCCCCGCCGCTGGTCGCTGCAGCCGGCTTCACCGCTGGCATCATCTCAACCACCTTCGGAATAGGCACAGGGTTCTTTCTCGTGCCCTTTTACACCGCCCTCCTCGGCCTCCCTATCTACGCCGTTGCAGGCCCGGCCCTCTTCTCCACCCTTGTCATCTCCACAGCAGGCACCGTGGTCTATGCCACATTGAACAGCGGCGGCCTTGCATCGCCTGACCCCCTGCTCGGCCTGCTCTTCGGCACGGGCGGGGTGATCGGCGGCTTTCTCTCGGCCAGAATACAGATGAGGATAAGGCCCCATCTCCTGCAGAAGGCCCTGGGCATCTTTCTGCTGCTCTGGGCGCTGGCATACCTGATACAAGGGTTATAAATACTGGTATCGAATAAGCCTAAAGCCGAGAGGTGAAGAGACCGTTGACAGAGGACCCATTATCTGAGCTTGTGAGCAAAAAGGAATGGAGCAGGCTGAAGGAGGAGATAGTGAAGCTCCATCCGGCAGACCTGGCCAGGTTCCTTGACGGCCTTGACCCTGACGTGTGCCGGCGTGTTGTGAAGATGGTGCCCCATGAGACCGTGGAGGAGCTGCTGCCAGAGCTTCCCGAGGACCTGCTCATCGAGGTCATACTCGCCTTCCCGGCCCGTAAAAGCGCCCAGCTTCTAAGCGCGCTGCCTCCAGATGAGATGACAGACGTCCTCGAGCACCTGCCCCCTGAGATAAGGAGGAACGTGTTCAGACACTTCTCAAAGGAGGACACCGAAGAGGCGAGAAACCTCCTGAGATACGCCTCTGACACGGCCGGCGGGCTGATGACCACAGAGGTCCTCTATCTCAGGGAGGACATGACGGTTAAGGAGGCCATGGGATACATCAAGAAGAAGGCCAAGGAATTTGAGACCATCTACTACGTGTATCTTGTGGACAGGGAAAAAAGGCTCACCGGCGTGGCATCCCTCAGAGACCTCGTCCTCGCCCCATCAAAGGCCCTCCTCAAAGAGATATCCAACCCCGATGTTATAAGCGTCCGCCCTGAGATGGATCAGGAGGAGGTGGCCCGTCTCATAGCGAGATACGACTTCTTCGGCCTCCCGGTGGTGGATGACAGGGGCACCCTCCTTGGCATGGTGACCATCGACGACGTGGTGGACGTCATAATGGACGAGGCCACAGAGGACATCACAAAGATAGGCGGCACCCTCCCTCTGAAAGAGACCTATCTCTTCTCATCACCCTATCAGCTTGTGAAGAGCAGGATCGTCTGGCTCCTCCTCCTCTTTGTCGCGGCCTCCATAACCTCCCGGATAATAAGCGGCTTCCAGGAGATGCTCACCTCCTTTGTGGCCCTTGCCTTCTTCATCCCCCTCATCATAGACACCGGCGGCAACACCGGCTCTCAGGCCTCCACCCTCGTCATCAGGGGAATGGCAACAGGCGAGGTGAAGAAAGGGCTCCTCCTGAAGGTGCTTGCAAGAGAGCTCTTTGTAGGGATCATGCTAGGGCTCCTTGTGGCCGTGGCAGGGCTGGCCCTCGCCTACACAATAGGTGTCTCCAGCCTGGTGGCCGTCACCGTTGGCGCAACCATCGTTGCCGTGGTGTTCATCTCAAACCTCCTGGGCACCCTCCTCCCCATGATAATCCGGAGGCTCGGCCTTGACCCGGCAGTGATATCCGCCCCGCTTTTAACGACCATCGTAGACGCCCTTGGCCTGCTCATCTACTTCTCCATGGCAAAGCTGCTTCTGTAGATGCAGGGCCTCTCTTATATTGTGGACATGATCGTCTCTATCTTTGTGTTGCAGGTCAGGCCTGCAGGCTCCTTGGAGTTTGAGGTGGTTGAGTTGATGGATTTGTACTCGATGACAAGGGTGTAGCGTCTTCCCTGGTCCTCAAGGATGTAGTTCTTGCCAGAGGGAGCGGTAAGGCTCCAGCCCCCTCCGTAGAGCCTTGCAGAGAAGTTATATGCCTCGATTACAGTGGTGTTATAGCCTGAGCGGGGGTGCATAATCCCAACGGTGGTGTTCAGATAGTTCCCGTCGGTGCAGATCCTTGTGGCCATGCGAACGGAGCCGCCCCTGTAGCCAGGGATATAGACGTCGATCGTCCGTCTGGAGCCATCCACCACCACCGTGTTCGCGGCGCTAGCGATCTGCTCTGTGGCATATTTTGCGTCAGCAAGGACGGTCGTGTCAAGGGAGGTGTACCTGGCGTTGAATGTCATGGGCACCGTTACCCCGATGAATATCATGAGAAAGAATCCAAGTATCAGAACAGCCTCGACCGTTATCTGGCCTTTCTCTTCTGCATGCATGTGTATTATTTTTGTGCCGATGCTTATAAAAGGTTATCGCAGAAATAATTTGAACCGCCTGCACGGTCCCTTTTCATAATCCTCCTTCAACATATGGAGGCCCAAATTGCGTTGACCGGCACATGTCAGAAGCGAAGCCGTTGAATCCCCCCACACTTACCCGAGGACCCGTGTCTTCACGGTCTCGCTGTGCCGTGTTTCAGCTGCCTGCGTATTGCTTCTGTCCGAGCCTGCCACCACGATGACAACCTGATTGGCGGTGTATCTGTCTGTCCAGACATTGTACTTGACGAACAGCTCCTGAGCGCCTGAGGCCCGGACCCCTCGCATCGGCTGATTCAACGAGGCTTAGGTCGTTGCCTGCAGCCTGAGGAGGTCCTTTATCCTTTTCAGCCCTTCCTCGATCTTTTCCTCAGATGTGGCGTAGGAGAGCCTGAGGTGTCCTTCACCGCCCGCTCCAAAGGCCGTGCCCGGCGTGACCACCACCCTCGCCTCTTTCAATATCGTCATGGCAAGGTCCTTTGAGCTGCCATAGGCGCTGAAGTTCGGGAACACATAGAATGCGCCCTTTGGCCTGACGCAGTTCACACCCTCTATATCGCCCAGAAGCTTCAGGATCAGGTCCCTTCTCTTTTTCAACACCCGGGTCATCTTTTCGGTATAGCCCTTTGCCTTCTCAAGGGCTGCTGTGGCTGCGGCCTGCGAGAGAGAGCATGTGCTTGCCTGAACATATTGATGACATTTCAGCATCCCCTCCACGATCTCTCTTCTGGCATGGACATAGCCCAGGCGCAGGCCGGTCATGGCATAGGTCTTTGAGAAGCTGTTGACCGTTATGGCAAGGTCTGTATATGCTCCAATGCTGTGATGAGCCCCCTCGTAGATTATCTCGTCATAGACCTCGTCGGAGATCACTGGCAGCCTGTATTCCTCTGCAATCCCGGCGATCTCTTTCACATCCTTTTTGCTGGAAACAGCGCCTGTGGGGTTGCCCGGCGAGTTGATGATTATTGCCTTCGTCCGCTTGGTTATCCTTTCCCTGATGGCCTCTGGGCCGGGCTCAAAGTTTTCCTCCTCCCGCACATCAAAGGGAACCGGTGTGCCGCCGGCGATCCTTGTGAGCGGCGCATAGGAGACGAAGCCAGGGTCAGGTATCAAGACCTCGTCGCCCGGGTCCAGGAGCGCCAGAAGGGCGATCTCAAGCGCCTCAGAGGCGCCGGAGGTGACAAGTATCTCCTCAGGTGCTGAGCTGATGCCGTTGCCCTTCAGCTTTCCGGCGATCTGCTCTCTGAGCCTGTGCAGGCCCATGCTGGGCGTATAGTGGGTGAGGTCCTCTTCCAGGGCGCGGGCCACCGCCTCCTTGGACTCCTCCGGTATCGGGAAATCAGGCTCTCCAAGACCGAGGTTTATAACGTCCTCCCCCTTTGCAAGCTCGAAGATCCGTCTTATCCCTGATATATCGATATGTGAGAGGCGTTCTGAGAGATCCATATGGGCTGTATCTGGCCGTTCTATGAATAAAAAACTGCCGCCGGCCTCTCTCTAAAGCTTCTTTATGATCGTGTCCAGCTTGTCAAGGGTCTTTGCAAACTCCTGCAGATATTTGGGCGAGTATTTGAGCACGTCCTTCACTGTGATGATCCCCACAACCTCCCCTTTGTCCACGACAACAAGCCTCTTGATGTTCCTTTTGTTCATGATCTCTGTGGCGTCGATGATGTCTGCGTCGGCTTCAACGGTGATGAGCTCCTTCCCGATTATCTCGCTCACCTTTGTCTCAGGGCTCAGCCTCTTTGCCATGGCCTTCACAATATCGCCGCCCGTGGCCAGTCCGATGGGCTTGCCTATCTTGTTCTGGATGACCACGGAGCGGATGTTCTTCTCCACCATCAGCTTGGCAACCTCTTCTATGGTGCAGCTCTCCTCACAGGATATGGCGCCTCTTGTCATCGCCTCCGACACAGTGGGCAGCTTCATATCAACCCTCCTCTTCCTTGGCCTTGATCTCGCTGAGCCGCTCTTTCAGCAGGGCCATCTCTGATTTTGCGGAGTCGATCTCCTTTACCACCGTGGTTATGTATGAGAGGAAGTAGATGAAGTATCCCAGGAAGACCGTCTTCAACACGATGGCGAAGAACTCGAACCCCACAAAGGCCACCACCTCCTCAAGTATGAATATGAATGCCAGGAGAAGGAGCCTTCTCCACCACACGCTGAGCTGGCTGAAGAACCTCATGTATCTCACCCCAAGCAGGGCAAGCAAAAAACCAAGGAATATGTTTACGAGCCTCAGGATATCGTTCACGGTCAATGCTTCCACCATCCGTTCTCACCACATCTTTTTGTGCTTTCCCCATATATAAAGTTGTGGTATACACATGCGTGCACATCTGTCTACATTTCATCCAGCCTTTCAATACCAAGGAGCTCCATGGCGCTGCCCAGGACATGCACGGCAGCCTTCACAAGGGACAGCCTGAAACCCTCCCTGTCAGAGCCAAGGACCCTTGAGGACATGTAGAAGCTGTGGAAGGTGTTGGCAAGCTCTATCGTGTATGCGGCCACAGTGGAGACCTTCCTTGAGGCGGCTGCCTCCTCCACGGCAAGGGGGAAGCGTGAGATCACCTTCAAAAGCCTCTTCTCAGATGGATCCGGCTCAGGGGCGCCATGCCCTGCAGCGGCCTCTGTCGACGCCCGTTGAAGTATCTTTATGCCCCGCGCATATGCATATTGTATGAATGGCGCGCCCTGCCGCTCAAAGTCAAGGGCCTCATCCCATTTGAAGACCATCGATTTCTCAGGGGCGATGCGGGCGATGTTGAAGCGCACCGCCGCCACGCCGATGTGCTCGGCGATCCGTCTCTTTGCATCCTCTGCCATGTCAGAGCGTCTGCTCTCAACCTCTTCAAGGGCCTTTTCAACGGTCTCTTCGATGAGCTCGTCTGCCGATATAAAAACGCCTTTTCTTGTGGACATGCCCCCTGTTGGCAGCGAGATGAACTCGTGGATGATGAACTCAGGCGGCTCAAAGCCCAGTATGGTGAGGGCTGCGCTGAGCTGGGAGGCCACGAGCTTGTGGTCCGCGCCCCAGACGTTCACAGCCCTGCCTCTTCCGAGCTTCCAGGCGTGGTGGGCCAGGTCCCTTGCAATATACAAGGATGTGCCGTCGCTCCTTGTGAGCACCATCTCCTTTTCAATGCCAAAAGGGCTGAGGTCAACCATGAGCGCCCCGTCCACCTTCTTCCCATGTCCTGAGCTGGCAAGCCTGTGGATTATCTTTTCCACAGAGCCGTCCCTTACAAAGGCGCTCTCCCAGACAAAGCGGTCATGTCTGATGCCGAGGCGCGTCAATGTCTCTTTTATGCCTTCAAGACAGTATTCCACGGCAGCCTTGAACTCCTCCACCACCTTTTCATCGCCCGCCTCATATTGTGAGAGCATCTGCGACAGCTCATCCTCCCTTCCCTCCTCCTCGATCACCCTGCTCGCCTCGATATACACCCTGGCAGTGGCAGCGTCCTTCTTCCCGCCTTCCAGCCTGAAGCGGCGGCGTCCCCACACCACCTTGGCGGCCTGCTTACCCATGTCGTTGAGGTAATAATGGACCTCCACATCATAGCCCGCGAATCTCATGATCCTTGCAAGGGTGTCGCCGATGACGGCGTTTCGCAGGTGCCCGATGTGCAGGGGGCCGTCGGGGTTTGCAGAGGTGTGCTCTATTATGACCTTCTCCTTCCCCCTGCCTCTGCCATATCCAGGCCCGACCTGAGGGAGAAGCGCCTCTGCAAGGGCCCTGTAATCCAGGTAGAAGTTGAGATACCCCTCCGCTGCCTTCACCTCTTTCACAAGACCTGCAGGTTTGATCTCTTCTGCAAGGGATCGGGCGATCTCGGCAGGCGCCTTTTTAAGGGTTGAAGCCAGCTGGAAGGCAACGTTTGTGGAGAGGTCGCCAAAGGACTCCACAGTGGGGATGGTGTACACAGGGTCGGCCTCCAGACCCCTGTTCTGGAGCGCCTCATCGACAAGGCTGGCCACCTGGTCCTGGAATTCTTTGAACATTGTAGACAATTAGGGCGGGCAGGGCCTTATTAAACCTTCTGACAGAAGAGGGCTTGGTCTTTAACGGGGCGAAATCTTTTTAACGGCCTTGGCCTCCTCTTCACACCTATGCCCTCTCTATCCTGCGCTGTGATCGGTGATGGCGAGCTCCCTGGTGAGCTGGGCAGGCTTGGAAGCCACAGCGACATAGCCCTCTACAACAGGAGGGTTGATGACCTTATCCTGTCCTTTGTCGCGCCCCTCACATTCCCGGAGAAGATACAGTCCCTTCTCACAGCAATCCAGATGGCCCACGCCGCCATAGTCGTTGTGAGGGAGGTCACGCCTGCCCTGGGCGAGGCCATAGTCGCGCTGGACTCTCTTAACGTGACGCAGGGGCTTATCGTCCTCGACGGCGCTGTGAAGGAGCAGGTGACGCCTCTCATAAAGGGCACCGCTCTTGAGGGATATGGGTTCTGTGAAAAGACATATGCCTCCATCATCCCAGAGGTCATGAAGATGAAGGCTGCCCGTGAAGAAGGGGCCCTGCGCCTTCCCATA
Source organism: Methanobacteriota archaeon (assembly GCA_003695745.1). Classification (GTDB taxonomy): domain Archaea; phylum Hydrothermarchaeota; class Hydrothermarchaeia; order Hydrothermarchaeales; family SZUA-236; genus J060. Next base: position 12,943 of record RFHW01000010.1, read on the forward strand.
GACCACTTTTTCCTGACAAAGACCGTTGGGACCGTTGCCATCGGCAGGGTCGAAAGAGGGGTGATAGGCATCCATGACAGGGTCCTCATACTGCCTCCGGGCAAGGAGGCGGTTGTAAAGTCTCTGCAGAGCCAGGATGAGAATGTGAGAGAGGCCGGCTGCGGGGTCAGGGCAGGGGTGGCGTTGAAAGGCGTTGACGCCGATGAGCTTGAGCGCGGATATATAATCGCCCATGAAAAGGATGGGTACAGAGTGGGCTGCACTGTGTCAGGCTCCTTTAAGGTCAGTCCCTTTTTCAGAGAATCCCTTAAGACAGGCCAGAAGGTCCTTGCCACGATCGGGCTGCAGACAGAGGCTGCGGTGGTAACAGAGGTTGAAACAGGAGGCGTCCTTGAACGAGGCGGATCCGCCCGTATCACCTTTGAGACAGACACCGGGAAAGAGCTTGTCCATGAGCCTGGCGAGCCCTTTATACTGACGCGGCCGGAGGTAAAGGGGCTGCGGATCGTTGGGGCCGGGACAGCAGGATAGGCTGGACGGTCCTTTACCCAATGCTCAAAAGGCGCTCATGCCGTTCTCACAGGCCTGCTTCAAGAAGCCACTTCCACAGGGGAACAAAGGAAACAGTATCGCCATCCCTATCCTCCCGCGCCTCATAGTCCCATGTAACCACTGTGAGACGGCGGCATCCAAGCTCCTTCGACGCCTTGAGAAGAGACCGGACCTCACGCCCATCTATCTCATCCCTGCCTGAGGCATAGGTCACCTGGATCAGATCCACCACCTCCCTCCCCTTCACAACCACAAAATCCACCTCCTCCCCCCGTGGTGTCCGCCAGTAGTGGACCTCCCGAACCGGATCACGGTAGTGTTTACATCTCAATAGCTCAATGGCCACGAGGTTCTCCATACGCCTGCCCAGATCCTCCACACCGAAAAGACTGGCGAAGCCCACATCGACCAGGTATATCTTTGGGACGCTGCCCTCTATCTCCCTCAGGCCTTGGCCAAACTTCCGTAGAGGATGGACGAATCCAATATCCTCAAGATAGGAGAAGTACTCGTAGGTCTTGGTCTTGCTCAGAGAATGCTGAGACGAGGCAAGGAAGTTGTGGAGCTTCCGCACAGAGGTCTCCTTTGCAAAGTTCATGGAAAGAGACCTTATGAGGAACCTCATGGCGCTGACCTTTTCGATGCCATAGCGCTCCACCAGATCCTTGTAGACCACCATGTCCAGATACTCCTTCAAGGTCCGGATCTTAAGAGCCCTCTCATAATCAACCGTTTCAGGGAAACCACCATAGGCCATGTACTCATCGAGATGCATCTTCAGCCGCCCCCTGTCCCGCTCGATTAGAGTCTTTTCCAGTGTAAAGCCTTTCATGTCCAGAAACTCCCTGAAAGACAGTGGAAAGAGATGGTAAGACAGGGATCTGCCCCTGAGGCTTGTGGCGATCTCCTTCCCAAGCAGTTTAGACGAGGACCCGGTCAGAAAAACCCTGAAGCGCTTTCGTTCCAGAAGCCTCCTCACAAATCTCTCCCAACCATGCACATTCTGTATCTCGTCCAGGAAGAGATACCCCATGTTTGAATCAGGGTTCTTCTTGTAGAAGAGCTCCACGATCCTTGTGAAATCCTCCTCTGTGAAGTCGGCCAGCCGCTCGTCCTCGAAGTTTATGTAAAAGACACTTCCCATATCCACTCCTGCATCCAGTAACGCGCTTATTGTTTGATACAGTAGGTATGTCTTCCCCACCCTGCGCAGGCCTATGACGGTCACGGCCTTGTCCAAGTGAGTGGGAAGGCCAAGCTCCCTTACTGAAAATCTGGGCAGCCCTTCTCTGTGGAATTCCTCTATTATCTCCTCTAAAAATAAGGTCATGTTGTAACAGTATACTGATACATATATATAAATTTTGTCCCATGTAACTATGAAATACAAATCAGACAATGCTAACTTAACCGTATACATAATATAGGGATCAAAAGCCCAATGCATAACATGAGAAAGAGACCCCGATGCCCACACGCGGCGCAGGAAAACCAGCCAAAGCAGGCCGGAGAATGAGAGCCCCACCAGCAGCCATTAGACAGGCCCTGAAACTAAGAAGCCTTGGAATGTCCTACCGGAAGATCTCCGCAGCACTTCTTCTGGACCACGATATAGATGTGTCAGACGTAACGGTCATGAAATGGATAGGGAGTGAAAAAGTAGCGGCGAGAACAATGTCAAGCCCCCCTCCAACACATCATTACTCCTCAGGCTCTGAACCGAAGTATCGCTCCTATGCCTCCGAAGGCCACAAGCTGCTGCCCTTCCTCGGTTTCGGTGGATATGACCTCTGTGGTCCCGCCTTTGGCCTTCACCCGCTCTGCCAGCTCCTCGATGGAGCTCTTATGATCCGCCACGACAAGGGCGTGCTCGTTGCACCGTGCGCATGGCCTGCGGGCCAGGGAGTCTTCAAAGAGGGCCACGTCCTTCACGGTGACGTCCTCTGTGTGTCCGCAGGACTGGCACACCGTCCTGACCCTGAAGGACTCATGCTCTTCTGAGACGAGAAGCGTCTCCACGGCACCGGCCTCTATAAGGCGCCTCACCTCGGCGTCCCCATAGGCCGCAAGACCATCGTCCTTGACCACCTCGGAGAGGAAGCGCTGCATAAGGGTCTTCTCCCTGTTTATGTCCATGTCCTTGAAAAGCCCTGAGGCGGCCTCCACCAGCTCTGAAAGCCCGAATTCATTGGTATAGGACACGTCAAAGACGTTGAGGATCTTCTTCTGCAGCTCGTGATGGAGATACCCTTCCTTCACAAAATAGTCCTTTGTAGGCCCTGGCCCTCCTATGATAAGGCCCTTCAGCTCAGACATGTTCAGGAATATCTCCTCGCAGTGCCGGGCGATCCGCACAAAGAACTCGTGGGCAGATATCTCCCTGAGCCTCGCATACCTCGCCTGGCTCTGACCTCCTTTATGTGTCTTGCCGGGCACATTGGATGTGAGCTTCAACAGCGTTTCCACTATCTTGCCCTTCAACACGCCGATGGTCGCCTCCCGCCTGTCCATCACCAGCAGACCGTAGCTCCCGCGCTCTTCAAGCATCTCCTTGAGCGGTGTGAGATAGAACTGGGAGTCACAGTGATAGCGGTATGTGACTATGGGCTGGGGCGGGGTTATCATGTGCACCTCGATCTTGTCCTGAGTCCCCCGGGGAATGGTCCCAACAAGCAGGACCAGGCCGTTCTCACCCACCCTGTTTATGAGCTTGAGCCTCTGCATTATTGTTTCAAGGGCGGAGAGCACGTTTTTGCGCGTCCTCTTGGACTTGATGTTCGATGCCTGCGAGTACTCCTCACGCATCTGGCTCATCACATCGTCAAGGTTCTTGTCGGCAGGGATATAGAGGCTCACAAGCTCTGTTCCGCGCCCTTTCTTGTCCTCCAGCTCCTGAAGCTCCTTCTTCAGGCGATAGAGGTTAATGGAGCTCACATCAGACATACCACTTACAAAGGAACACCTGCATTTTTAAATACTGCGGTAGACCTAAAATTAATCCACAGAGGATGAGAGCATGGCCAGGAAGATCACTGTGCGGAATCTGGATATAGAGCAGGGGCGGCCTGAGGTCACCCTCACAGAGGAGGATGCAAAGGAGCTGGGGGTCCATGTGCAGGACAGGGTGCGCATCAAGGCAGATGGCAGGGAGGCCGTGGGGATCGTGAACATAGCAAGAAGCGGTCTTGCGCCCGGGACTATGTGGCTCTCGCCTGAGATCACCCGCAGGATCGGGCTTTCAGACGGGCAGACGGCCACGGTAATACCGGCGGAGAAGCCCTGCTCAATCGGCCTTATCAAGAAGAAGATGGACGGGGAGCATCTCTCAAAGGAGGATTTCAGGGCCGTTGTGAAGGATGTCCTTGAGAACAACCTCTCTGAAACAGAGATCGCCGCCTTCATCTCAGCACTATACATCAACGAGATGAACATGGATGAGACCGTGGCCCTCACACAGGTCCTTGCAGAGACCGGGGAGACCCTTGACTTCCCTGGGAGAACGGTCTATGACAAGCACAGCCTTGGAGGGGTGCCGGGCAACAAGGTCTCGCTGCTGATTGTGCCCATCGTTGCGGCGGCAGGGCTCACCATCCCCAAGACCTCCTCAAGGGCCATAACATCCGCCTCAGGCACCGCTGACACGATGGAGGTGCTTGCGCCTGTCACCTTCGACGCCGAGGAGATAAAGGCGATCGTGAACAAGACAATGGGCATCCTCTGCTGGGGCGGAGGCGTGAACCTCGCCCCTGCCGACGACATATTCATCAGGGTGGAGCATCCCCTTGCCCTTGACCCCCATAACCTGGCCCTCTGCTCTGTGATGGCCAAGAAGATCGCCACAGACACGGATTTCCTTGTGATGGACCTGCCCATGGGCAGCGGCACGAAGATCAAGGACCTGGACAGCGCAGAGCGCTTTGCCATGGACTTCATAGAGCTGGGGAAGCGCATCGGGATAAAGGTGGAGTGTGTTGTCACATACGGGGACAAGCCTGTGGGAAGGGCGGTCGGCCCGGCCCTTGAGGCAAAGGAGGCCCTTCGAGCCCTGGAGGGAGAAGGTCCCTCAAGCCTCATAGAGAAGTCCGCTGGTCTGGCAGGGGTGCTCCTCGAGGCCGGGGGTGTGGCGGTGAAGGGCGAGGGCAAGAAGAAGGCCCTTGACATACTCAGGACAGGGAAGGCTCTGAGGAAGATGCGGGAGATAATCGAGGCGCAGGGCGGGAACCCTGATATCACATCCAAGGACATCAGACCCGGGAGACATAGGTCGAAGGTCAGGGCTGAGAGAGAGGGGTATGTTGTGGCCGTGCACAACAGGGCGGTGGTGGAGATTGCAAGGGCGGCCGGCGCCCCGCAGGACAAAGGTGCAGGGTTCCTTTTGCTGAAGGGCAAGGGGCAGAGGGTTTCAGAGGGTGATGTGCTCTTCGAGATATATGCAGAGTCCAAGTACAAGCTTGAGCAGGCGACAAAGCTTGCAAGGCAGAGACCTCCGGTGAAGATCGAGGGGATGATCATTGAGAAGATCCCCAGCTACGGGATAATCAGATGACCATGGCAGAGGGCATGATAGGTTTTACAGGGCTGCGCACCGTGGAGCTGGGGCTCCTCTTCGTGTTAACAGGCTGGCTCCTCTATCTAGCATATCTGAGAAAGGAGGAGGTGCTCTCTCCCGCGGGCAGGGAAAGGGTCTATGAGCGTAGGGGCACGGCCAAGATGGGGGTTCTCTTCTCTCTCGTGTCCATGATATTCTTCCTTGAGGCCGAGTCAGCCGAGATCCTTTCCCTCCTCTTCCCGGGGGCCTTCAGGGTAGATCTGGCAGGCATACAGGGTTATGCCGAGGCCCTCCATCTATTCATGCTCCTCCTCGCCCTTGCCTCTTTTCTCACCCTCTTTCAAGGCGGGGGTGATGTCTAGATGGTCAATCTCCTGCTGGAGCTTCTGTTTGTGGGGGGTCTTCTCCTCTCTCTCGCGGCATCTGCGGCGGTGATATTCTTCCTCAAGCTCTTTGACAGGGTCTTTGATGAGGAGACCTATGGACAGGGCTTTCTGGCCTTCAGGGTATTCCTCATCGCCATCTTCCTCCACCTCCTCTACTATGTGGCGCGGGACTATATGGGAAGCTCTCTCCTGGAAGGATCCTTTGAGCTTGTCTCCTTTGCGGCCTTCATAATCGGCGTGGCCATCATAACAGGGATCGTGCTCCACAGCGAGATATCCTACGAGACCCACAGACAGCTTCAGAGGGAGCTGAACACAAAGACAGAGGCCCTCACCCTCTATGCGGCGGACCTGAAGTACTCCAACAGGCTGAAGGACCTTTTCACAGACATCATGTCCCACGACCTTCTCAACCCCATCGGCATCATATTGAACTATGCAGAGCTCATGATAGAGGACGAGTCCGAGATGAAGAGGGACAGGATAGAGGCCATTAAGAGGAACGCTGCAAGGGCGGTGGAGATGATCGAGAGCGCCGCCATCTTTTCAAGGCTCCAGAGGACTGGGGGCATGGACCTTGCTACCATTGACCTTGGGGAGGTTGTGAAGGCGGAGATCGGGCATATGGAGCCCCACGCAGCTGAAAAGGGGATAACCCTCACCGGGGATATCACAGGGAAATACCCTGTTGCAGCGGCCCCTGTTGTGAAGGAGGTCTTCTCAAACCTCCTCTCAAACGCCATAAAATACAGCCCGAGAGACAGCGAGGTCCAGATCTCCATCGACGATGCCGGCCGAAGCTGGAGGGTGGCGGTGAGGGACAGGGGCGAGGGGATCGATGACCAGTACAAGGAGAGCATCTTCAACAGGTTCGAGCGCAGGGAGAAAAAAGGCGTCAAGGGCACGGGCCTCGGCCTTGCCATTGTGAAGCGCATTGTGGAGCTTCATGAGGGGCGGGTGTGGGTTGAGGACAACCCCGGCGGGGGCAGCGTCTTCATCGTGGAGCTGCCCAAAAGAGG
>RFHW01000077.1 GCA_003695745.1 Methanobacteriota archaeon
CTCTTCACCCTGATATCCACGATGATGGGCTGCTCCACAACCTCCCCCACAACAAGGGCCACACCGGGCTGGAGCTGCTTGATCTCATCCTCAAGGTCGTTTGAAAATCCCTCGATGGACTGGCTTATGGCCCGCAGGTCATTGGGATTTGTGATCTTGAGTATGAGCTGGGTGTTGCACTGGCTCAGCACATTCTTGTCAATCCTTGCAGGACGCTGGGAGACCACGCAGAGGCCGATGCCGAACTTACGCCCCTCGCTTGCAATGGTGCGCAGGATCTTGGATGAGATGGCCTTGGAAAGCCCTCTTTCAGGACAGAAGTTATGGGCCTCCTCAACAAGGAGCAGCATGGGCATGAGCTCGCCCCTCTTCCTCGCCTCGAACAGGGCGGTGGCAATGCTCATTACAATGAGCTGCTGTATCTCAGGCTGGGTGCCCTTGAGGTTGATAATGGATGTCATACCCTCCTGCACAAGGTCCTCCATCCGCGTGGGTGTGCCTTCAAAGACCCTGCTGTCCCGAAGCGCCTCAAGATTGGTTATGAGATTCCACTTTGAGCGGCTCTCGCTCTCCTGCACGATGTGGATCAGGTCATCAATGGAATAGGTGCCGTAGCCCTTGGCGATCTTGATGCTCTCAAAGAGAATGGCCTTCTGCGATGAGGGGATCCTCGTTGGCAGCGCCTCTATGAGGTCGCGGGGCGAGAGGCTTGTGAAGTCCAGGACAAACTTGCGATCCGCATCCGGGTTTATGTCCAGATAGGGTGTGAACTCAACTATGTTGGGATAGCCCTTGGGAGAGACCTTGAACTTATCCATCAGCTCAAGCTCCCGCGGATTCTCATTCGGCCTTTTCAAAGAGGCATATTCGCCGTGGGGATCGATGATAACCGTGGGTATGCCCTTCTCCAGAAGCTCCTCGATCAAAACACCCACCGTATAGGACTTGCCCGCGCCTGTCTTGGCCAGCACAGACACGTGCTTCTGGAAGAGCTTGTTCGGGTTCAGATACACCGGCGTCCCCTTATGCCCGTCAAGGAGCCCCAGATAGATGCCTGTGCTCTTGTCCCTGAACCCAAGGGAGCGCCTGATGAGCTGGCTGTCAGCGGCATAGACCTTCTGCCCGGGCTTGAAGGGGATCTTCGGGGACATGAGCATCCCCTTCTCGTCAATGTAGCCTATGATCTTTGCAGTGGCGATCCGCCGTTCAGAGTCCAGCGCCTTCTCCTTCTTCAAACCAGAGAGGGTGTAAAGCTCGTTGGATATCCTGATAGAGGTGATCTGCGAGAGGACCCACCCGTAGTTCTCATGGTCTATCTTCACATAGGCGCCCTTGGACACATCAGAGCCCTCCTTCAAAAGGAAGTTGAAATCCCGATGACCAACTTCCCCGAATATCAGGCCTATCTCCTCTGCCATATCATCACCATTTTTTCAGGAACCAATAATGAGAGATTTTTCCCTGAGGTGCCCATATAAACCTTCCCCTTATTTTCTGAAGAATCAAGCGTTTCACTTTGGCCGGCACGGATGATCCCCTAAAATAAAGTGAAGAAAATCTTATTAACGCGGCAGGTCTTTTCCGGTCCATGGATGAAAGAAGTGAGAAGACCATTGGGCTAGTGCTCATCCTCTTCGGCGTCTCCATGTGGGAGATACTGCCGCCAAGAGGGCTCTCCTTCAACACAGTCCTCCTGATCCACATGAGCCTTGTGCTCCCCGGCGTTTACCTCTTCGAAAAACCCATGATAAAATACCTCTGCTACAGGATAAAAGGCGGGAAATGAGCAGGCCACCGCAGAGCATCCACCCACTTTAAATCGGAACGCTTCCCATTCCCTCCTTTAGTGATGGGAAATCGTTGCAAAAGCGCGGTCGAAAAATCCACCTTTTTAGCCTCGCTCTAATCCCGAATGGAATGTACGAGCTCAGGCAAAAATCCGGGCCAAAAAAGGATTTGGAGATTCGGCCGAATGGGAGAATCGGGTTTTCTTTTTAGTGCGGGTTTTTCTTTTTCATAAAAGAAAAAAGCGCGGGGGACGGGATTTGAACCCGTGTCATCCATTGGATGACTGGCTTAGCAGGCCAGCGCCATACCGGGCTTGGCTACCCCCGCATATTTTTTTGATTGTTTGGCGGACGGGTCAAATGATGGACATCGCCCTATGACTACGGTTGTTCCTGTGCTGGCTCGGTCCCGCTACCCTGCAAGCGCCGAGATGTCTTGTCTGCCGCTGCTCCCTTCCGGGCCTGACGGGTTCAACAAGTAAGAACATCCTTTCAGGCCCTTCGGCCTGAGGGATGTTTCCACCGGCCCTGCAGGACGAGACTTCTGCGCCTGCGCAGGGGCCGTGGGCCATAGGGGTGGATGCCGCTCATTTGACTTCGGCCTCTGCATATAGGCGATTTCAGATTACAGGGAACGCCTAGCTCCCCGGCCTAGTCCGCCGGTTACCTAATTGGTCTCGCTCATTTTTATTTTTATCTCTTCTGTTAGTTCGCATGCCCTGCAGATATTGCGCGCCGTTGCCTGTCCGCAGATGGTGCAGGCGCCTAGGGCGCCCTCCTCTGGAAGGTGCTGTTTTGTGATTCTTTCCCACCCTTTTACTATGGAGAATTTTATGCCGGGGTGCTCTGACTCCATGTTGTTGAGAAAGTCCCTTACAGGTGTTCTGTAGCCTGTCTTTGCGTAGGGACACTGGGCGTGGGAGAAGTGGAGTTTGTTCAGGAGGGCGTAGAGCATGACCTCTTTTTCAGGGAGCCTTGAGAGCGGTTTTACCCTCTTTATCATCGTCTGTGAGCCTGTGCTGCCATTAAGCCTGTGGAGGCGCTCCATATCGCCTGTTAGGTAGTTCATGAGAATGGCCTGTGCCTCATCGTCCAGGTTATGTCCTGTTGCAAGGGCGTCTGCTCCCAGTTCTCTTGCGGTGGTTTCAAGGAGCCTTCTTCTGAAGACGCCGCAGTATGTGCATGGCTTGTGCTGTCCTTTGTTGCTGATCCTGTCAAGGCTGTATCCGATTTCCTCTTCAAAGGAGACTGTGCGCAGGGGCACCCCCAGCTCCTTGCAGTTCCTTTTTGCTGACTCAAGTCCGGGGTCCTTGTATCCTGCTATCCCCTCGTCAACGGTGATCGCCTGGAGCTCTATGCCCCTTTCTCCTGCTATGCTGTGGAGCACGTGGAGGAGGACGGTGCTGTCTTTCCCTCCTGAAATGGCGGCGGCGATCCTCTCACCGCGCCGCATCATCTTATATTTCCAGATGGTGTCCGTTACCTTTCTCTCAAAGTATCTGTTGAAGCATGTTGCGCAGAACCTCTGCCCGCTGTATCTCCTGTGATAGACCGCTTTTTTCCCGCAGGCGCATTTCATTGTCATCCCCCTGACACCACCGGAAGGAGCCGCACCTCATCTCCATCGGCCAGTTCGGTCTCCTCTGGGGATATCTCCCTGTTCACAACGACGATGACCGTCTCTCTGGCCACATTCAGCTGTTTTAGCAGCTCCTCTACTGTGGCCTCCCTGCCGGCGAGGTGGATCTCCCGGTTGTTGACATTCACTTTCATGGCGTTCACACTGGGCCTGAGTCAGTTTTTTGGCGTGCCGTGAGTAACCCGCCTTCTGTTCAAAAGTCGCAAAGCACCTTGGCCTGCGATCCTTTTGCGGCACCATTCATCTGAGCGCCCTACCACCTGCCTCTTGCAGAAGGGTCATCGGCAGCCTGTTTGGGCTTGCATCCCCGAGGGTGACAGTTTCACTTTCCCAAAAAGCCCTTTCAGACTCTCGTCATCATCAACCTGGATTGGCTTTGGGAAATGTCTTTTCTGCGTCAGAGCCTGCCTTCTCAGGCATCTTTCCGGGTTTCTGCACGATGGGCGGAGTTTCCTCCCTTTAATTCGCCGAGGCGAATCATTTAAAAGCTCTCGCTTTTAAGGGTTAGGTGCCCTACGGCTCGCCACAGAGAAATCTAGAGGAGTTAACATATAAAAAATTTATCAACAGGAAGGTTGCCCGTGCATGATGGATGAAGATATAAGAAGGCTTCTCAGGTCCCAGGGATATCATCTGGTGGGCTCTCACTCCGCGGTCAAGGGATGCCACTGGCTGAAGGAGAGCCTTGTCCGTGGACGGGAGTGCTATAAGGCCCGCTTCTACGGCATATCCTCCCATCGCTGTCTTCAGATGACGCCGGCTGTGGCGTGGTGCCAGCACAGATGCATCTTCTGCTGGCGGCCCATAGAGCACACCCTTGGCTGTGAGATAACCGGCGATGTTGATGAGCCCGCCCATATTGTGGAGGGGGCGGTGGAGGAGCAGAAGAGGATCGTCAGCGGCTACTGGGGGCATCAATGGGCTGATAAGGGGAAGCTAAAGGAGGCCTTTGAGCCAAGGCACGTGGCGATATCCCTTGCCGGTGAGCCCACCACCTACCCCTATATTGCCGAGCTCATAGAGAGGTTTAAAGACCGGGGGATGACCACCTTTCTTGTGACGAACGGGCAGAACCCTGAGAGGCTCGCCCATGTGAGGCCTACCCAGCTGTATCTCTCTCTCATCGCCTATGACCGCGACCTTTACAAAAGGATCAACGCGCCTCAGCTTCCAGGTGGCTGGGAGCGGCTCAACGAAAGCCTTGAGGTCTTCAGAGACAACCCCTCCAGGAAGGTGATCCGAATAACCCTTGTGCGGGGCTATAATCTGGAGAGGCCGGAGCTGTTCGCGCCTTTCATCGAGCGGGCCGAGCCAGATTTCATCGAGCCAAAGGGATATGTTCATGTGGGTTATTCGAGGAGAAGGCTTAACAGGGGCGATATGCCTTCTCTGGAGGAGGTTTTGGAATTTTCAAGGCGTCTTGCAGCTGCGACCGGCTATTCCATCAGGGATCACTCGCCAGAGAGCAAGGTGGCTCTTTTAGAGAAAAAATAGATGGTTGCAAAACTTTTTTTAAAATTGTTGTGTCGCTTCAGAAAAAAGGTATTTAAAGGCCTTTTGACAACTATTTTTTCAGGTGTAAAAATGAGCGCAGGATACGTGGAAACGATAGTCACCGCAGGGCTCTACCTGGCGCTGGGAACATGCTTCGCATACCTCCTTGCCGTAACACTCAAAGCAGGAAAAACCAGCCACTGAACAGCAGCATTTGAATCTGAGCCGGCAGTCAACAGGCCTGTTTTCTATCCCTCTCCCTCGCCGGCCAGCCCTTCCGCCTCTTTCAGGAGCCTTTCTATCTCAGCCTTTGGATCGGGTTCGAGTTCCATGTCAAAGACTATGAGCTCCAGCCTGCCTGTCTTCTCGTTCTCACGGACATTTCCCATCAGCAGGATCTCCTTGCCCAGAAGCTCCTTCGACCTCTCAGCCACTATGGCCGCCGGATCGCCTTCGACAAGGAGGTTCACATTGGTGTTCAGGAGTATCTCGCCCATCTTGTTGAAGAAGACCGCCCGTATCCTGTCTGTGCCATCGTCAAAGACAGCGTTCACCACAAAGCGCTTCTCGCCATCCTTCTCATAGACCGTGGGGTTGTCATAGATCCTTACAAGAGCACCTCTCAGCTCGGCCTTCATGCCGGCCCTCACAGCTTCAACAGATGTCCTTCTTACGCCTGTTTCCTCCTCCACGGCCACATCGTCGAGTGTGACGTCAGGCGGGTTCAGCACAACCTTGCCATATCTCCCCACATGGACCTCCAACTCCTCGTCAAACCTCACCCTCACATAGCCACGTTTAACCTTGACCACGTCGCCTGCCTCGACCTCGCCTTTTTCCACAAGCCCCACATCGTCGTCCCAGAGAACAAGCCTGGCCCGCCCTGTGTCATCGGCAACGATGAGATTCGCCACCCTGCCTGTTGACCCGTCCTCGCGGCCGAACTCCCGTGGCTCATAGACCCTCAGGACCTTCGCCACAACATCAACGGCCTGCATGCCATCTTTCAGCTCTGAGATCTTCTTCGCAGCGCTCTCTGAACGTGGGAAGGCGCTTGCGTCCACGTCCTTTGGATTGACGATGACCATGGACCTCCCGCCCACATGGAGCTCTGCGTCGCCGTTCATGCTCTCCTTTGTATAGCCCTCCCGAATACGTATGATGTCCCCCTCCTTGACCTCACCACCCTCAACAAGCCTGGCCTTGTCATCCCAGAAGACGATCCTCAGCGAAGATGTGTCGTCTGAAATTATGCCTGAGGCCATCATCCCCTCTGTCCCGTCTTTGCGCTGGAAGGTCCTGCACTCGAAGAGACGGGTCAGCTTCCCCACAATATCGACGCTGGACATGCCCGGTATAACGTTCTCCATCTTGAGCCGCGGTATCTCCACGATCTCCTCAAGGAGGTTTATCCCGAGCTCGCCTGCAATGATGTGGGCCGCCCCTTCAGGTGTGATGAGCCCGTTCAGCTCCTTTCTCTTTGCCTCCACCTTCTCCCTGATCTCCTCCTCTGTAGAGCCGCTTTTCTCAACGATCTTCTGGATAAGCTCATCAAGGGTCAATTCTATCAAGGTTATCTCTAAAACAAAGGTATATAAATTGTTTGGGAGCAAATCCTCTTTTGAGGATTGAAGATGAAGCGACGAGTTGAGCGTGACAGCCTCGGCGAGGTTGAGGTGCCTGCTGAGGCGCTCTGGGGTGCGGTGACAGAGAGGGCGAAAAGGAACTTCCAGATCAGCGGCATCACCATGCCGCGGCGTTTCATAGGGGCCCTTGGAGCCGTGAAGCTTGCCTGCGCTGAGGCGAACATGGAGCTTGGAGTCTTGCCTCGAGATGTGGGCGAGGCCATTGTCAGGGCAGCGGCCGAGGTGATGGATGGCAGGCTGGACGAGCACTTCCCCCTGGACATCTTCCAGACAGGCTCGGGCACGAGCACGAACATGAACGCCAACGAGGTGATAGCGAACAGGGCGATTGAGATCCTTGGCCTGGAGAAGGGCTCCAAGGCGGTGCATCCCAACGACCATGTGAACGCCGGCCAGTCCTCCAACGACGTGATACCCACGGCCATGCATGTCTCTGCGGCAGAGGCGGTCGAAGAGGAGCTCCTGCCATCCCTTGAGATGCTCAGAGAGGCCCTTGAAGAGAAGGCAGAGGAGCTCAAAGATGTGGTGAAGACAGGGCGCACCCATCTCATGGACGCCGCTCCCACAACCCTTGGCAGGGAGTTCACAGTCTACGCCGCTCAGGTGCGCAGGGGGATTGAGCGCATCAGATGCACAATGCCAAGGCTCCTTGAGCTTCCCATCGGAGGCACCGCCGTTGGCAC
>RFHW01000078.1 GCA_003695745.1 Methanobacteriota archaeon
GAATAGGGTTTGCGGGCGGAGCAGGGGAGCAGGACAGTGAGGCCCACATCCTCTGGCGGCGTGTATCTCTCCATCATCCGCCGATGCCATCTCACGACCTCAGGCCGATGCAGGGATTCTGCAGATATGAGCTTCATGTGATGTGGATGTGGCACTGGATATAATAAAGTTACCGGGGTTCTTCATCTGCCTTCATCCTCCTCTTCCACATACCAGTCCCATGTGGCGATGTATCCTGCGATGAATCCGAAGATAAACATCTATTCCTATGAATTTTATGGAAAGTTTGCAGTCTAATGCAAAGATTATGGGCAAATCTTCTGAAATCAGCGGGCGCCTCCCCCTTCAATCCCATGATTTATATATGTTGATTTACAAAACATTTGGAGTAGAGACTATGGGCGCTGAAATAAAGGAACTGCAAAAGATCAGGAAGGACCTTGACCTCCTTACCAATCTCTATGCGAGGCTCGTTGACAGGCTTGTGCCTGAGGAGGAGCCTGATGAGGAGGACCTTAGAGCTATTCGGGAGAAGGATGAAATAGCAGGGGAGGAGGAACTCTTCAAGGTTTTGAGTGAATGAGCTTTCAAGTGAACATTAAGCGGAAGGCTCTGAAGTTTGTTTCCAAGCTGGATAAAAAGGAAAAACAACGTTTGGAAAAGGCGCTGCTCTTGTTGAAAGAAGATCCGGTTCCAGTAAAATCGCTTGATGTCACGAAAATCAAGGGTGAGAAAAACACATACCGTATAAGAGCCGGCAGGATTAGAGTCCTCTATGAGGTTAAATGGTCTGAAAAAATCATACTCATTAAACGTGTTGATCTCCGGAAATCGGTGTATAAAAAATAGAATTAAGGGATTATATCTGCATAATTTAATGTCTCATCCTCCTCTTCCTCCGCATACCAGCCCCGTGTGGCGATGTATCCTGCGATGAATCCGATGACAAGACCTGCGAGGTGCGCGAGGAAGCCTGTTGCCGCGGCGAGGATGAAGAAGACCGCGCCGTATAGGAGGGAGGTCCAGACGCCGCTCGGATAGACCCCTCGATTTGCGATGAGGTCTGCTCCAAGGAGGCCGAAGATGGCGCCCGATGCGCCTGCTGAGATGGTGCCAAGGGGGTATATCAAGGAGGTTGCCGTTGTGAGGGCCCCGAAGAGCAGATAAAAGAACAGGGTCTTTTTCCCTCCGAAGAGTTCTTCGCACTTTGAGCCGAAGAAGGCGAGGAACACCATGTTATAGCCCAGGTGCGAGAGATCGAAGTGTGTGAACATGTTTGTGAGCGGCTGCCACCAGGCTCCGCTGTAGAAGGATTCCTTTACAAAGCCGAGTCTCATCATCCACCGCTCATCAACGACCAGGGGGTTTTCACTATGGCTGGCGAGATACAGGTATACGCCTATGTTGACGGCCAAGAGCAGGTATGTTGCAACAGGGTGAGAGCGCTCCCCCTTCATGTGCCTGTGGCGGCGGAGAGCCTCTCCTTTATCCTCCTCACTTCCTGAAGCGCCGGGGAGTCCTCCGGAAGCTCTGTGAGCGGCCTCCCCTCATAGTCGAATTCCAGCACATTCCGGTCTTCAGGTATCGTTCCAAGCACCTTCAGCCCCGCTTCTTCAAGGGTCTTTTTTATCCCCTCGGCCATATCATCTGCGGCCCTGTTCACCACCACATAGAGCTCCTTGAATGATATGTCAAGCTCAGAGGCAAGGACCTTGATCCTCTTGGCTGTCTCAATACCCCTTTTAGAGCTGTCTGTGACAACGATCATCACGTCCACATCCTGCGTTGTGCGGCGGGAGAGGTGCTCAAGCCCTGCTTCAGTGTCTATGATCACGATGTCATAGTCCTTCGCCCACCTGTCTATGATCGCCCTGAGAACATGGTTCACGGCACAGTAGCATCCGGCTCCTTCTGGCCGGCCCATCTCAAGGAGGTCAAAGCGGTCCGTCTCCTCGATGGTGTCCATCACATGTCCCTCAAGCACGTCGTGAAGCGTGGACCCTGGCGACCGGCTGCGGGATTCAAGTATCTCCTCCCGAACATCGCCGATGGTCTTCTCCACCTTCACCCCAACAGCCTCTGGCAGATTCGAGTCTGGATCAGCGTCTATTGCCAGGAGGTTGGATGTGTCCTCTGAAAAGGTCCTTACAAGGAGGGCGGCAAGCATGGTCTTGCCCACACCCCCCTTGCCTGAAACAGCGATTATCATTTTCTCTTTATTATGACCTTCTCGGCATAGATCTTGGCGTTCTTGAAGGTGATGGTGATGCCGCCTCCGGCCACTGGGTTGCCTGACAGAGGCATGGTGATCTCAGGCACAGTGGCTGCCGGCGCCTCGGCCGCTGCAGGCGCCTTCTCCTCCGCTGCCGGCGCCTGCTCCTGCCATCTGGAGACCACGGGATGCCCCACCTTCTCTAGATGCGCCTTAAGCGCATCTAGGTCTGTTGCATCCTCCTCTGTGGCGATCTTGTCCCTCACACTCTCAGGCAGGTCGTTGTAGAACCGTTCTTTCAGCTCCTTTGGAAGCCAGACCAGCCTCTCGTGGCCGCCGTCGGCGATGAAGAACTTGGGAGAGCGGATGTACTCCACGGCGATGCCGGCGAAGCCCTCCAGCTGCTGGCCGCCGCCGGTCTGCCCTGCCATGGTTGAGAAGGGAATCCCGAAAGGCGTTGTGCCCTTGAAGTTTCGGTGCACCACTCCTATGCCGTCCACCTCTGGGATGTAGAAGGCGATGGCCTCGAAGCAGCCGCAGCTCGTGTGGGGATGGCCGAAGATGCTGTGCAGGAACACCCTGTTCACGGCGCCGCCGGACTTCTTCTCGGTGAGCTCGTTCACACCGGCATATTCGCCCTTCACCGGGTCCAGGACCTCGCCCTTCTTGATCTCGATGAGGCTCCCTTTGGGGTCCACCTTCACAGCCGCCCTGCCGTCGAACCATGATATGGAGCCGCAGCTTGAAATCCGCTCAGGCGAGATGGTGCACATGTGCTCGGGGGCAAAGCTCTGGCAGAGCACGCATCCGTAGAAGACGTCCACGTCCTCGTCCTTCATGCCCCGGAGCCTTGCATCACGCTTCTCATAGACCGCTCTCGCCTGCTCGATGAACTCGTCCACGGCCTTGTCCTCGGTGTAGAAGGTGACATCCATCTTCTCTATCACGTCATACTCCTTTTTGAAGAGGTCCATCACCGCCGCGCCGATGTGCTCGAATGTGACGCCTGCCTTGACGGCGTCCTTTGATATCCGGCACCAGATGGTGTCGCGGCTGTTGAGGTGCATGAAGCCCTGTATGTAGTTGAAGTAATAGTGCATACGCCGCTCGAAGACGCCTTCCAGGTCCTCCTCAAGCTTCTCGCCGGCCGCCCTGATGAAGACGCCAAAAGGAGTGGGCTGGCCCTCAGGCAGCTCCTGCACGTCAGGACCTACCACCGTGACCTTTCCGTCCTCCACCACGTCGTCGCCTGCCACCCTGAAGAGCTCGGCGCCCTTGGACTTCGGGCCTGCAAGCTCGGCGTGCATCTGGTTCTTCCTGATCCGCTCCCCCTCATAGATCATCCCAACATCTACAGGTATCTCTGCCATATCCTCACCTTTGTAGCTCCTCCATATACTCCTTGAATATCTCCTCGCTTGTGTTCCCAAAGGAGACTGTGGCATTAGGCTGGAAATAGGGTGATATGGAGAGGGTCTTCACATCACCCCAGTTCTTGAGCGTTGAGAAGACGTTGTTCGCTATGGCATACTCTGTGCCGATGAAGACCGCCACGTCCACCCTTCCCTTGCCGACCTTCCACTCAGGGTCCAGAAGCCTGTTCACAAGCTGGAGCAGGCCTATCTGCCGGGCCTTGACTCCCTTCTCCGCAAAGGCCCTGATAGAGCCGCCTGTGGCGAATATGGGAGCGCCGTATCTCTTTGAGATGCCAAGGGCAAGCTCCAGATACAGGGGGTCATGCCTCACCTTCGGCCCTGCCACGACGATGGGGTTCTCAGCCTCTGCTATGATGCGCTTCATGGTCCGGGCGTCCACTGCCACGCCCTGCCGCGGCCCTGTCCTCGCCGTTGGCCTCCATGGAATGGGTCGTCTGATCATGTCTTCTTCCTCACCAGCCTCTTCACCATGGTGGGGTCGGGCACAGGCCTCTCCTTCCAGCCCCGCTTCTTCAGCATCTCCATGATCTCATCTCTCTTTGTGATGGGTATGTCTTTTTCGTTCCTGATATAGAGATGGAGGTCATCGGGCATGGTGCCGAAATACTTCTTGTGGAGGTCGATGTAATGGGAGAGCTTGATCTGCCTTCCCTTGGCCGTGTCATTGGATCGTATCACATTCCGGGCGATCTTGACTATGGCCTCCTCTTTGTTCTCGGCGATGGTGATGAGCTCGTCAGGCGCAGGGTCAAGGGTTATCTCCTCGCCTGTGCGGGCGTCATAGCCCTTCCAGGCCTCACTGTCATCCCTGTTGCCCACCAGCAGCCTCGTGTAACCCATGCCGCTCGGCCCGTAGAGCACGGGTATGCCCCATCTGGCCAGGCCGGTGCAGATGGCATGGGCCTTCTGGCTGTAGGTGCCCCAGACCACTGCCACGGCGCCCACCCTGTTGTGGATGTAATCGGCTATCTCCTCGAAGTTGCCCCTGAGGTTTCGCTTGGCAAAGATATGGGCCACCTTGATGGCTGCGCCAAGGGCATGGGCGTTTGAGACGCAGGAGCCGAGGTTGGTGAGGCCGCCGGCGTCGAACTCGCCGGGGTACTTGTCATAGAGGGTCTTGCCCTCTTCATCCTTGTAGGAGCCGAGGCTCATGGCAGCGCAGCCTGTTGTGACGACTATGTAGTTGCGCTTCAGGAACTCCTCGGCCATCTCGGCGATCTCC
>RFHW01000079.1 GCA_003695745.1 Methanobacteriota archaeon
GATCTTGGCCACACCGTTGAGGAGCGGGACCTCACAAGGGGGTCTCTTCTAACGGCCGATGAGGTCTTCTTCACAGGCACGGCCGCCGAGATAACCCCGATCAGGGAGATCGATGGCGTGGAGATAGGGAAGCCCGGGCCCATAACCAGAGCTATTCAGGACAGGTTCTACAGGATCGTCGCCGGCGAAGAGCCCAGGTACGAGAAGTGGCTGGACTACATTTGAGACACGGTCTATCTAATAAAACTTCGACATCTCAGAAAATAGCCTTCCTAAATTATCATTTTTTGATACTGTAACGAACTTACTTATTGGAACAGCACGATAATTTTGATTATTAGGATTCGTGTAACATTCGCCACACTCCAGGACTTTCGATGCTGGAATCCAATGCCAAGTGTTATAGTGGTCACCTTCACTTGAAAACACATACCACACCTGAAGATTAAAATAATTTTGAAGGTTGCAATACTGTTTTGTTTCTTCCTCATCGATCTGGAAGACATCATACTTTTTGGCAGGCTTCTTATACTCTACATCAACAATGATAAAACCTACATGAGGTACAAGGATCATAAAATCGGGGCGTTTTGTCATATATGTTCTCAGCGCTTGAGAAAAAGTGTCTATTGCTTGATGAATATAAAAATACGGTATATTATGTTTGTCCAACCATTCTTTGAATTCTGATTCAGCAAGATTTTCTTTTTCCTTCATCACTCTGATTAAGGGCGTTTAAGATATAAATATATATGATTGAAACGAAAAAATATTGGAGGATGTTTCAGTGCACGCTTGAATGATCCTCTAAAAAGTCTTTAGGAGGGCATTGAAGAAAATGGCGCAGGCACCAGATCCATGGAGGAAAATGGGTGTAAAATCAAGTTCCCCCGGAAGAGGACTACGAACAAGTTTAGCAAGATTAGATCCTGCCTATAGAGAAGAAGACATACACAGGAAAGAATCGTTCCTTTCCGAACATGAAGCCGGGTTTGTTCAACTGGATTTAGAGGAAGAAAAGCCCGTAGGCTCAATGGAGTCACAAAACGAGGAAGAGAAAACTAAGATTTGTAGGGTGTGTAAAAAAGAATTTGTTCCGGAAAGAGACTATTATCATACATGCCCTACTTGTTTTAAACGTTATTAATCGCTGTGGGCTCGTCGCCGGAGAAGAGCCCAGGTACGAGAAGTGGCTGGACCAGGTTTGAGCCCCTAAGCCGTATATACTTGTATTACATATTTGTGTAGGACGTTAACATACAGGGTATTTATGCCATGCCAGTTATCAGCCTGAGGATCGATGAAAAGACCAAGAGGAAGATGAGCCGGCTCAAGCACATCAACTGGAGCCAGGTCATAAGAGAGGGGATACTGCAGAAGATCGAGGAGGAGGAAAAAAGAAGGATAGACAGAGCGCTGCTCTCCCAGGCAGTAAAGGAAAATGACAGGCTCAAGAGAAAGGTGCCCGGCTATGACAGCACCCTGGAGATAAGAAAGTGGAGAGAGGCAAGAAGATAGTGGTCGATGCTTCTGTGGCTGCAAAATGGTTCCTCGAAGAGGAGCACAGCGACCATGCGGCCGCCCTCCGCACAGACTATGTTGACGGCACAGTTGACATCCTTGTGCCCGATATCTTCCCCTACGAGGTGTTGAACGCCCTGAAATACTCCGGCGATTTCGGGAGGATCGAGCTTGAGAAGGCCTGGGAGGTGCTGGAGAACTACCAGCTCCTGCACCTGCCCCTCCCGGGCCGGGAGGCGGTGGCAGCGGCCTTTGAATATGGTGTCACCATCTACGATGCCGCCTATTTGGCTGTTGCAAAAGAGGAGGACGCCACCCTATACACCGCCGATGAAAAGCTCCTTGAAAAGATAGGCGACGCAGCGCCTGTAAAACACATATCAGGATACAAAAAGAGGAAGTGAAGTGGCTGGACTACGTTTGAGCTTTTGGTATGGAAAAAACTTTATAATCCTTCAGGTCAAGATTAACAGCGGCGCTGATCATGAGCGAAATAGTGGTTGACCTTCCGGAAGACTTGAAGAAGGTGATGAGCAAGCATAAATCAGTCGATTGGTCAGGTATAGCAGAGGAGGCCATAAGGAAGGCTGCCGCCGAGATAGAGTTATTAAATGCCATAGCATCTGAAAGCAAGTTGACCGAAGAGGATGCTCTCAAGCTGGGCAGAAAGGTAAAGAAGGGGATGTGGGATAGGGTATACAAAAAGCTGGTGTAGATGGAGCTAGTGGTCGACACCAACATTGTTTTTTCGGCCATAGTCAAGGATTCCTATACACGACTTCTGCTATGCAATCAAAATCTGGTATTATATGCTCCTGAAGCATTGATTTCTGAGCTGAACGAACACGAGAAGGAGATTAGAGAAAAATCAGGGTTACGTGGGGAAGAATGGGGAGAACTCATGGGACTATTATTGTCAAAGATAAGGCTAGTGTCAAGAAAAGACATCGCGCGGTATCTTAAAAAAGCACTTGAATTTTCTCCAGACAAGGAGGACGCCCCATTTTTTGCCGCCTGCCTTGCAAGGGATGTCCCTTTGTGGTCCAACGACAAGAAGCTAAAAGAGCAGGCTGCTGTCAAGGTTCTCACCACAGAAGAGCTGGTACGGCGCATATCAGGATACAAAAAGAGGAAGTGAAGTGGCTGGACTACATTTGAATCACGTAAACGGGAAGGCAATAGCCCTTGGTGTGGTCGTTGCCTTCGTCCTTTCAAACGGGTTCACGCTGTTAATTACATTCTCGATCAATATCGCCCTTATTTTAGCAGGAACGCCGTACGACCAAATTACCATCGCACAGATCTCAAGGGTGATAATGAGCTCGGACATCCTCATCGGTTTATTGATCTTCTTTGAACAGTTTTCTATTATGCTGGGAGGCTTTTTCTCTGCTTGGACCGCCAGGAAATCCGAACTGAAACATGGAGTGTTGGTGGGCATAATGGTTGAATTATTGGGGATTTCAATTGTCATCATAAGGGACCTATTCCCGCTTCATGAGCTCAGTCTTTTCTTTTTCCTCTTAACAATACCATCAGCATTCGTTGGAGCATATCTTGGAAGACAGTATAACACAGCTAAACAGGCTTAAGACCTCCTCCCAGTGTGCAGAGCTGTAGATTTCAAGTGTTTCGTCTATTTCTGATCCTCTTTCTTCCACCGTTCAAAGAGCTCCCGGAGCTCTTCCTTGTCGCTCTCCTTCACCCCGGTGGCGTCTTTCAGGAGGCGCTGAAGCGTTGTGTAGTCCTTCTCGCTGATCTCCCCGTCCTCCATCATGGCCCTGAGGCTTGCCCTGAGCTGCTGGGGGATGCCGCCGAAGCGCTCGTTCACGATCTGCTCCCTTATCTCCCGCAGGTAGTCCTCGATCCGCCTGTCAAGTATAGCGTAGCTGTTGTCATCTATCCGACCGTTCTTGAACTCCTCGAGGATGAGGTCCTTGAGCCGATAGAGCTCTGCCTCGCAGCGCCGGCTCTTCATCTTGAAATTCGAATAAACGGTGTCGATCTCGTCGATGAGCCTTTTAACGCGCCCCCTCTTCCTGCGTGACAGAAACCATCCGCCCACACTGCCTGCAACCACAAGGAACACGCCGATGGCCTCCCAGTTCGTCTCCTCAGGCTGTCCAGCAGGGGCGGGCGCTGCGGCCTCTCGCTCAGAAGGACCGGGCTCGCCTCTTTCAGCCAGCGGCGGTCTTGTAACCATCTCTCCCTGTGAAGGCTGGGTCTCTTCAACGACAGGAGGGGCGTTTTTCTCAAGGGGCGGCCCTGCAGGGTTCCCGATGACCTCAACCCTGATATCCTTTATGAATATCCCGTCGCCTTCGCCTGACGTCTTGCCCTGCTCTATGTTCTGCAGAAGGAGCACGTTCTCACCTTCAAAGAGCGCCGCCCGCTCAAAACGGAGCCTCCTGATCCCCCGCGTTCCAAGGGAGCCCTCCAGATAGGATGGGGCGAACCACAGCACATGAAGGGCGACATCTCTGAAGGCAGGCGCCTCTTCTTCAATTATCTTGAGGAGCTCTGCAGGGACTCCGAAGTCCCCCTCCACCGGGAGCTCGCTGTTGAGCTGCACAAGAAGGCCTCCAATGCCATCGGCATATTCATTGTAGCCTGAGGGCGTGATCCTGGCATCAACGGTGACCACCACACCCTCCACACCATCTGTTGTGGGCAGTACAAACTTCACCGCGTGGCCTGTCTCGCTGGTGTATATGAGGTTTATCTGCTCCTTGGATTCGAACACCACCTGGTCTGCGCCTGCAAGAGGTAGAAGAAGGAGGGATATTGCCAGCGCCGCCGGTATCCAGCTTCTCTTCATCTGCCGGGCCTCGATCAGAACTCTGCCCCGATTATGGTCTTCGTTGCAGTGACCCCTTTCACCTCCCTGATGGTGTCCACGGTGTCGTTGATCGCCTTGAGCCCTTCCGTCTCGATTATGGCGATGAAATCATACTCGCCGAATAGATGGAGAAGCTCTCTCACACCGTCTATGCGGGATATCTCCTTTCTAACGGCATTTTCCTTTCCAAGCTCAACATTTATCATGCAAACGCCAACAGCCATCTATATCTCCTCCTCTTTCTATAGCACTTGGGCCACCACCTTCTTTAACCTTTCCATGTCTGCAGGGCAGGTGATGGGCGCCTCAGAGCTTTTTATGATGATCTCAGGGTCCTTCAATGCGTGGCCTGTTGCCACGCAGACTATCCGCTCGTCACTGTCGATCTCCCCTGATTCAAGGAGCTTCTTTAAGCCTGCAATGGTCGATGCCGAAGCAGGCTCCACCCCTATGCCTTCCCTGCGGGCAAGCATCTTCTGGGCATGGAGGATCTCCTCGTCGCTCACAGCCTCCATGAGGCCGCCAGACTCCCTGACAGCCCGAAGGGTCTTCGGCGCCGAGACAGGGGCGCCGATCCGAATGGCCGTTGCCACGGTCTCAGGGTTCTCGACGGGCACGACCTCGTCAAGGCCTTCCCTGTAGGCGTGGACCACCGGCGCCGCACCCTCAGCCTGGATGCCTGTTATCCGGGGTAGCCTGTCGATGAACCCATATTCATAGAACTCCTTTAAGCCCTTCCAGATGGCGGAGCTGTTGCCGCAGTTGCCCACAGGGACTATGATGCGGTCCGGCACCTCCCACTCCAGCTGGTCCACGATCTCGAATCCAAGGGATTTCTGGCCCTCCAGCCTCCAGGGGTTTATGGAGTTCAACAGGTAGAT
Organism: Methanobacteriota archaeon; assembly: GCA_003695745.1. GTDB lineage: Archaea > Hydrothermarchaeota > Hydrothermarchaeia > Hydrothermarchaeales > SZUA-236 > J060. Next base: position 5,242 of record RFHW01000079.1, read on the forward strand.
GTTCATCTCGTCGCAGACCCTGCGCACAAGCTCCAGCGCCTCATCGAAGTTGCCCTCGATTGCTATGACCCTGGCGCCGTGGAGGATCGCCTGGGCCAGCTTTCCCATCGCCGTCTTTCCGGTGGGCAGAAGCACGATGCAGCTCAAACGGGCGACGGCTGCAAAGGAGGCCAGCGACGCCGAGGTGTTGCCTGTGGAGGCGCATGCCACTGCCCTGGCGCCGAGCTCCAGCGCCTTGGTGACGCCAACTGTCATACCTCGGTCTTTGAATGAGCCGGAGGGGTTTGCGCCCTCGTTCTTCACATAAAGCTCTTTTACGCCGAACTCTTCTCTTAGGTTGTCAACACGGTGAAGGGGCGTCCCTCCCTCTGTTAGCGTGATTATCCGGGCCTTTTCGCTGACTGGCATGAACTCCCGGTACTTCCAGACTCCCATCCACCGTGGGTCCATCTCCTCCTTTGTCACGTGGATCTTGTCAAGCTCGAGCACCACCTCGAGGAGGCCGCCGCATCTGGGGCAGGTGTATATCCTTTCTTCAGGGGGGTATGTGGCGTTGCATTTGATGCACTGTAGATGGAACATTACCTCACATGGGAAGATTATGAGCTGGAGTTATTAAACTTTGTGATTGCTGGCGGGCAGGGAATATATTTATATATTAGAATATTAGAATACATAAATATGTCTCCCGGTCTAAGCGAAAAAGAGAAAGCCCTCTACCAGATGCATGCAGAGATATGCAAGGTATTCACAAACCCAAAAAGGCTTGAGATCATCGACCTCCTTCGAGAGGGGGAGAAGTCGGTGGGCGAGATCTCGGCCTCCACAGGTCTTGGGCAGAGCAACGTCTCGCAGCACCTCACCGTCCTCAGGGAAAAAGGGGTCGTATATCCAAGAAGAGAGGGGAACAGCATCTTCTACAGCATAGCGAATCCAAAGATATTCGACGCATGCAGGCTCATGAGAGAGGTCCTGCTGGAGAGGTTTGACGAGGAAAAGCTCCTTGCCACAGCGGCAAAGAGGAGGATGGAGGCATGAAGCTGGGGATCGTGATATATTCGGGCGACCCTGAGACGGTGTGGAACGCCTTCCGCCTTGGCAACTTCGCCCTCAAAGAAGGCGACCAGGTCAGGGTCTTCCTCCTTGCAAAGGGCGTTGAATGCGAGTCGCTGGACAGCGCAGACTTCCCCATCAGAGAGCAGATGCAGGCCTTTGCAGACGGAGGCGGGGAGATACTGGCCTGCGGGACCTGCCAGAGGATGAGAGGCCAGGAGGGCTCAGAGCTCTGCCCCACATCGACGATGAAGGACCTCTATGAGATGATCAGAGACTGCGACAGGGTCCTCTCATTCTGAACATGCCTATGTTCGAGAAGATAACAGTCCCCCGGATACTGGCCGGCCGATGCCGGCTCTGCAGCCCATGCCCATCCATAGAGGCCTGCAGGTCCAAGGCACTCTTCAGGCTCGACGAGGACGAGCCTCCCGTCGTGGAGCAGGCATACTGCCAGGGATGCGGGGACTGCGCGGGGGCATGCCCCTACAGCGCCATAACATTAAAGACTGTCAAGGCAGAGGTATTACGCGATGGACGAGCTTGAGGATATCAGGAGAAAGAAGAGGGAAGAGCTCCTGGAGCGTCTGCGTAAACGGGAGGAGGCCAGGGCCCCGCCGGAGAAGCCGATAACGATAAATGACCTCAACTTCCATGACGTGGTCCGCAGATACCCCCTTGTGGTCATTGACTGCTGGGCGCCCTGGTGTGCGCCATGCAAGATCATGGACTCTGTCATCAAAAAGATGGCCTCAGAGTATGCAGGCAAGGTGGTCTTTGGAAAGCTCAACATCGACCAGAACAGGGCGACAGCGCTGCACTACAAGGTCTCAAGCATACCCACGCTGCTCATTATGAAGGACGGCAAAGAGGTGGACCGCATCGTGGGCGCTGTCCCGAAAAAGGCAGTTGAGGACAGGCTCCAGCCATACCTTTGAAGCCGGAAGAGGATTGCCACATGGGAAAGAAGAGAAAAAAGGAAGGCGCAAGAAAAGGCGGATCCCGCAGGTTCCTGATCATCCTCGGATTGCTGGTGGCAGGCGCCTTTGCGGCAAAGACCTTTGTCTACTCCGACGACACCCCGGCGGCAGGAGGATACCGCAGCAATGAATCAGGGATACTCTATGACTACACGCCAGAGGCCTTTGAGGCCGCGCTGAAGAGCGGCAAACCCACCATACTGGATCTCTCAGCGGACTGGTGCCCGCCCTGCAGGATAACGGCCCCCATCCTTGAGAAGCTGCGAGGGGAGTACCGGGGCGAGGTGAACATCTTCACCGCAAACGCCGACAAGGAGCGGGACCTGGTCCTCAGGTACAGGGAGGAGTGGTTCCCGGCATTCATATTCTTTGACAGGGATGGCAACGAAGTGCGGCGTGTCCGCGGCCTCATCTTCGAGGAGGATTTCCGGCTCGCAATCGAGGAGCTGCTCCATGAGGACAGCCTTGCCATAACAGTTGAGACCGTCGCCCCTGAGACGGTGCTCAACAGGCTCATGGCAGGCGAGCGGCTCACATTGATCGATGTGAGAACGCCACAGGAGTTTGACAGCGGCCACATCCCAGGCGCCATCAACATCCCTCTGGACAGGATCGATGAGGCCAGCCTGAGAGACCGGGGGATATCAGAGGATCAGGAGGTCATCGTCTACTGTCAGGGTGGTGTGAGAAGCCATCGCGCTGCCCGCATACTCTATCTCATGGGCTATCGGAAGGTGAGGGACATGGGCGGCATCCTAGACTGGAACAGGATCGGCGGCCCGGTTGTCCGAAGCTAAAGGCCGCCGGTCTTCACCTCGGCTTTGGCGGTGTTGACAAATGGCTTACGATAGCTTTAAATATGCCTTTTGCAAGGCTTGATTAAATTCATCACTGCAGAGGGTTGGACATGAAGAGGGTGTTGACTGGATTTTTGCTCCTTGTCATGATAGGCCTTTGGATGGGCTGCACAGGGGAGCCGGCTACAGAGGCAGGGCAAAAGACGCTTTATGTGTGCCCCACCGGGGAGAGCGTGACCAATCCAAGCCTGTGCCCGAAGGCCACTTCAGCTCCGACAACAGCGGCCCCTGCCACCGCAGCCCCCATGACCACCTCTGCCCCGACCACATCCCCGCCGGCCACACCTCCGCCCACCACCGCAGCCCCTCAGACAACGGCCCCGCCGACGACAGCGCCGCCTGCGCCGAAGCCGACCCTTGAGATCGTGGAGAAGACCGAGTTGCAGGGGCCGGGCGGCGAGTTCTGGATAGGGGGGAAGATAAGGAACAACGGCGACAAGGAGCTGTTCTATGTGCAGGCGAGCCTGACGCTTTTCAATAAATATGGCGAGGTGCTGGACACCAAAAAGAGCGCGCCCATAGACAGCATAGCGCCGGGGGCCACGGCAGAGTTCAACGTGATCAAGTCGAACATCCTGGCGGTGAACGTGGCCAGCTATAATCTAACGGCCCAGGCAGGTCAGTGATATCGTGCGAAAGGTTCTCTTAGTGGATGATGAGCCGGATTTTCTGGTCATTATGGAGAAGCTACTGAAAAAACACGGCTATGATGTCATAGAGGCAATCAACGGGAAGAGCGGGCTTAAGAAGGCGCAGGAAAACCATCCTGACCTGATCCTCCTTGACATCATGATGTCCGACATCAGCGGCTGGGAGGTGGCAAGGAAGCTGAAGAAAGACCCCGAGACCAGAGACATCCCCATTATCATGCTCACCGTGATGACTGAGGAAGGCGAGATAAAGAGGAGCTTTGAATATGCAGGGGCTGAGTGGCACATCACAAAGCCCTTTGATACCGATGTGTTCTTTGCCGTCCTGGACATGGCGGCGCTCAGGTCCACAGAGCTTGAGAAACGGATCGAAGAGGCCATTGAAAGGGACAAGAAGATGAAACAGGTCTTTGACATGATAAACCCCAAGCTCCTGGACTACAAATACGATTTTCTGAACAGAAAATAGCTCCCCGCAGGCGGGATTGCATGGGCAATGATTTAAATCATATCACGTTCTATTGAGATTATGATGCCTTAGCGGGGTCAGACAGAAGATGAAGAACGTGCTTTTGGTCGTGAAAAAGGATGGCAGAGAGGCCTTGGAGGTGGCGAGAGAGGTGATGGAGTACCTGAATGAGCGGGGCATAAACACCACCTGCGACGTCGCAACGGGGCGGAACATGGACATACAGGGGATCGACCCGGGCGAGGCGCCGGCGGACCTGATGCTTGTCCTCGGCGGGGACGGGACGCTTCTGTGGGCGGAGTCGAAGATCTCCGGGAAGGGCATCCCCATACTTGGCATGAACTTCGGCACCACCGGATTTCTAACAGAGATAAACCCTGAGAACTGGAAGCAGGCCATCGACCGTGTCCTCTCAGGCCGCTACACCATTGAAAGGCGAAAGAAGATCGATGTCCGTATAAACGGGGCGAAGGCAGGCACGGCCCTGAACGAGGTTGTTGTCAAGACCGCCGTCCCGGTGGAGATGCTCAACCTTGAGATAAGGGTGGACGAGCAGGAGGTGGAGACCGTTATGGCAGACGGCCTGATAGTGGCCACCCCCACGGGGTCAACGGCCTATTCCATGTCTGTGGGCGGGCCCATAGTGGACACACGGGTCCGCGCCTTCATAATCACCTCCATCTCGCCATTTAAGCTTGGGGCCAGGCCCCTTGTGGTGCCTGACACCTCGAAGATATCCATAAGGATAAAGGGAAAGCAGAGCGGCGTGGTCGTCATAGACGGGGAGTCCAGAAAGGAGGTCTCTTCAAACGACGAGATCCTCTGCGCCCTTTCCAAGGACCAGACCTATTTTGTGAAGCTTGAGAAGGACTTCTATGAAAAGATAAGGAGAAGGCTCAGGAGATAGAGATGCTGCAGATCGGTGTGATAGGCTCTGGAGACGCAGAAGAAGGGGAAGAGAGGGCTGCAGAGCAGGTGGGCAGGGAGATAGCCCGGGCAGGGCACATCCTCCTGTGCGGCGGCCGGGGCGGTGTGATGGAGGCGGCGGCCAGGGGAGCGCGCTCAGAGGGCGGTCTCACCGTGGGCATCCTTCCAGGCCCATACAGGGAGGAGGCAAACCCTCATATAGCGGTGGCCATAGCCACCGACATGGGCCACGCAAGGAACGCGATCATAGCGCGGTCTGCCGACGCCTTGATAGCGGTGGGCGGCGGGGCAGGGACCCTTTCAGAGATCGCCCTGGGCCTTAAGATGGGCAGGCCCGTCATAACCATTGAAGATGCCCCCCCAAGGCTTTTAATATCCTCTGAGGGGATATATCATTCCAGGTCGCCCCAGGAGGCGGTGAAACTGGCAGAGGACATGGCTCAAAAAACAAAGGAGGAATGAACATAGTAAAGGTCGAGCTCATCACTTATACGAAGGACGGCATCCGGCTTGTGGCAGAGAGCGCCCGTGTGAGCGGCGTGCCCCCCGGCATGAGCGACTCGGAGATCGTGAGGATGATCGTGGAGAACGACTACCAGAGCGCCATCGAGCACATCAGCTTCACCTTCGACATAAGCGAGATGAGCATCGCGGCGAGCCGGGAGTTCCTGGAGCACCGGATCTCAAGCCACACAGGCAGGAGCACAAGGTACAACGAGGAGGAGGGCTTCGGATATTATATCCCACGTGAGATAGAGGGGAATCCAGAGGCGCTTCGGGAGTTCAGGAGGGCCATGGAGGCCGCCAACGAGGCCTACAGGAGGCTCAAGGACCTGGGCGTGAAGAGGGAGGGCCGCAGGTATGTGCTTCCCATGGCCATGCACTGCCGCTACCTCTGGACCGTGAACGCAAGGAGCCTCATCAATTTCCTCGGCCTCAGGCTCTGTGTGAGGGCCTCCCCTGAGATGAGGGAGCTTGCAAGAAAGGTCCACGGGATCGTCAACAACATCTACCCTGAGATATTCTCCGGCATAGACTGCAGGGGCCGCATCATGGGCGTCTGTCCGGAGAACACTGTGCGCGAGGGCTTCCCATGCCCCTATAAGAAGGGAAAGCTCCGGGTTCCCACCAAGGAGGAGGTAAAGAAGGGGAAAGACATATAACTGCCGGGCCGGCAGGTGTGAGCCATGGAAAGGGAAGAGTTCGGAAGAAAGATTTCACAGGGGCTGTTTGTCATACTCTCATTGATGATCGGCCTCCTGGCGGTCCTCTCCATAATAGACTTCTTCCTGAGCATTGGCCCCTCCTCCCTCGACATCGTAGAGTCTCACCACCTCCTGGACAAGATACTCTACTCCATCATCCTCGTGGAGCTTCTGCACCTCACCATCACCTATGCCCTGGAGGTGGTCATAGACCCCAAGGAGCTCATACTCATCATCCTCACCGCAGTGGGGCGAAAGCTCATCGTAAAGGACCTTTTTCTGGAGCCTGCATCAAGCACCGTTGCAACGGCCCTCGTCCTCCTCATATGCATCTATGCCCTGAAGAGCCTGCCCTCTGACTCAGGCCACGGCGGAATACAGGGCGATTGACAGGAGCAGCCCGGCGCCTGTTGACAGGGCATTCACCGTGTTGTTCCCGATAAGACCCCTTTGCTCAGCGGTCGCTCCAAGGAGGCTGTCAATCAATGTGCCTGCAAACCCGGCCACAGCCGCAGGTATGAAAAGGGCGCTGAAGGACAGGGGCCGCACATCCACGAGAAGGGCGAAAAGAGGTATGCAGAGGGCTGCCAGAAGGCCGGAGAAGGTGCCGAGAATGGAGATGGCACCATCCGTTCCAGCCTCCACCTCCTCGAAGGTGGTTATCAGCCTGGGCCGGCTGGCCGATAGCTCGCCGATCTCGCTGGAGACCGTGTCCGCAGCTGCAGCCGCAACAGCGGACACATAGCCCACAAAGAGCATAGAGCTGTGCTGGGGCAGCAGGCCGGCCAACGCAGCGGCCACGGCCGGGAAAAAGCCGTTTGCAAGGACATTGTCAAAGCTCCTCTTCCTCTGGGCGACGCCCAGCTCTGTCTTCCTGTCATACCCGATCCGTGTCGCCGCAGCCCCAAGCACATGAAAGGCGAGGAGTATGAGAAAACCCCTGAAGCCCAGGGAGAGATAGACCACAAGACCCACAAAAAAGGCTGCCATAGAGCCCTTCCCGTCCATCCTCGCATATCTCAGGGAGAAGGGCGCGATGAGGATGGAGATGAGGATATATTCGGCTATGAGGCGTACAAGGGGCATTTTTACAGCAACCCTTCTTTGGACATCACACCTCTTGCAGCCAGGACGCCGGTGGCGGAGGCGGTGATGATTCCCCTCGAGACACCTGCGCCATCCCCTGCTATGAAGAGGTTCTCCCTGCTCGTCTCCATGCTCCTGCCCACCTCAACCCTCATGGCATAGAACTTGATCTCAGGGGCATAGAGCAGCGTGGAGTCGGCGGCCACGCCCGGTATGACCATGTCAAGGCGCTCAAGACCTTCAAGGATGTCTGTTACAACCCGGTGCGGCATGACCATGGCAATGTCCCCCGGCGTCACACCTCGGAGGGTGGGGCGCACATGCCCCCGTTCGATGCGCTTCCAGGTGGAGCGCCTGCCCCTGCGCAGGTCGCCGAGGCGCTGGATGAGCGGCTTTCCGCCTCCAAGGGTGGTGGCGGTCCGCGCTATGCTGGAGCCGTATTCAGTTGAGTTCTCCACAGGCTCGGTGAGCTCGATGCGTGTGAGGAAGGCGAAGTTCGTGTTATCTGACTGCCTGTCCCGAAGGGAGTGGCCGTTCACGCCCACATATCCCTCGCCCACGTCCTTGTACATCTCCTTCACCACATAGCCCCGGTGGTTCACGCAGAAGGTCCTGACGAAATCATCGTAGGTGGGTGTGGTGATATGGAACTTGGGGTCCCTGTTTATCCTGCATATGGGGTCCATCACGATGCCCGGGACCTCCACCCGCACCCCCACGTCTATGGCGCCGTGCCTCCTCTTTATGCCGAGCTTTTGCGCCTGTTTCACAAACCATGATGCGCCGGACCTGCCGGGGGTGGCGATTATGTATTTTGCCTTGACCTCCCCCTTTTTTGTCTTCACACCGCCGTTGAGGATGTCTGTCACCTCTGTCTTCAGCAGGAACGTGACGCCCCTGTCCTCAAGCCTCTTCCTGATGGACTTGATCACCTCAGGTGTGTGGTCTGAGCCGATGTGGCGCTGCGGTATCTGAATGAACTCGATGCCTGCAGAGGCCGCCTTCCGGCTGAGCTCCTCCTCCTCTTTGAGAGAGGCCTTGGTGAGCTTTTTCGGGGCGCCGTGATCGAGATAGATCTTATCCACATACCTCACCAGCTCCCAGGCCTCGTCATAGTCCAGGAACTCATAGAGGTTGCCGCCAATGTCGGGTCTGATATTGAGCGTGCCGTCAGAGAGGCCGCCGGCCCCGCCCACCCCTGCCATCACATTGCAGGGCTGGCAGTTTACACATTCGCCGGTGTTCTCCATGGGGCAGCTTCGTTTGTCCACCTCCTTGCCCATGTCTATTATGGCCACGGAAAGAGGGGTCTTCTCGCTGAGCTCGTAGGCCGCGAAAAGCCCGGCCGGGCCTGCGCCTATAATAACAACATCATACGGCACTTATGTCACCCAATGGAATCCACGCCTCCTCTTATATATCGTTTTCTGTAACGCAAGGGTTATAAATTTTATCGGGCCAACCTTTTATCTATGAAGCTCAGGGCGTGGATACAGGCCTTCAGGCTGAAGTTCCTTCCCCAGGGGGTCATGCCTGTGTTGATCGGGACAGCCCTTGCCTACCGCACCAGAGGCGTCTTTCTCATGGGCCCCTTTGTCATGGCCTTCATCGGGATGATGCTCGTCCAGTTCGGCCTGACCATGCTCGATGACTGGCACGACTATCTCAGGGGCACTGACAGGACCGGGACCGATGAGAAGAACCCCTACAGCGGCGGGAGCGGCGTCCTTGCAGACGGGAGGATAACGCCCGGGGAGATGATAAGGGTCGTCATTTTGTTTTATGCCGTTGCAGCGGTCATCGGCCTGTATCTGGCCTATCTAAGAGGTATTGAGGTCCTATATATCATGCTCGCCGGCTTCTTTATCAGCATCTTCTACTCCCTGCCGCCATTCCAGTTCGCCTACCGCGGCCTGGGAGAGTTCATGATGCTCCTCGGCTACGGGCCCACCATCACCTTGGGCGCATATTTCGTGCAGGCGCAGGAGCTCACATGGCAGGCCGCTCTTGCAGGGCTGCTGCCGGGGATGCTCATGTGGGCCATGATAATAGTGAACGAGATACCTGATTACGAGGAGGACAGGGCCTCTGGAAAGCGGAACCTGGTGGTGCGTTTGGGCAGGGAGAGGGGTGTCAGCCTCTATGGGGGCGGCCTCGCCTTCATCTACCTGTATTTGGGTGTCCTGATCCTCCTTGGCATATTCCCGGAAGGCACGGCCCTTGCCCTGCTCTCCATGTTCTACGCGGCCCGTTCTGTGAGGCACCTGAAGGGGCATTATATGGATCGGATAGAGGTGGCAGATGCAAACAGGGACATGGTCATCGTGTATTCCATGACCACCCTGCTGTTCACCATTGGATTTTTGATCTGAGGTGAAAGGGATGAAGTTTGAAGAGAAGAAGCGGATGGGAAAAGGGGAGGTCGCGGGCATGTTAAAGGGCCTTGGCGAGATGATGGAGAGGGACGAGCTCAGGATCAGCGGCAGGGATCTCGCCGTGCCCGATGACGCCGAGGTGGAGGTGGAGTATAAAGAGGGGCATGGAAAGGCCAGGCTTGAGATTGAGGTCAAGTGGAGGATTCAGGAGGGGGCGGGCCGCACCGCGGCAGGGGAGGGTGGGAAGGCGGACGGCGTCTCCATAGGGGAGGTGAAAGGGTCCATCAGAGGGTCCTTCAAAGCCATAAGGGCCGCTCTCGAATCAGGTGAGCTGCCTCCGGAAGAGGCCCTCAGGGACTTCATGGCGCAGAACAGGGTCTTCAGAGACCTTGCCAGAGGCAGGGAATACGAGGAGGATATGGAGGGTTACATGGAGCTGGTTGAAAGGCTCAGGGGGGCAGTGGAAGACAGGGAGCTGGAAGGGGCAAAGGCCCTTGTTGAGGAGATCAGGGAGGCGAAGAAGAGCTGCCACAGGACCTATCGATGGAAGGAGGGGTGAGAGTTCCGCAGGCGCCGGGCATCGGCAATCGAAAGCCTTATATACCGCCATAATCATTTGAGTAAATAATCATTTAATCATTAAGTGATGCCATGGCCGAGACAAGCAGCATCCCCATAAAAACACGGACTAAGATCAAGCTTAAAAAACAGAAGGTCGACCTGGAGTCAAGGCTCTCAAGAGAGATAACGTGGGATGAGTTCTTCAACAGGGTGGTCATCCAGTTCAAGGACTGAGGATCAGGTGAGATGATGGCAGGACAGCAGACCCTCCTCGACACAATGTTCGAATCCATAGAGAAACAGAAGGAGAGGCCTAAACAGCGGGACGAGCAGCCGCCCGGCGCCGCCGAGGCTGCGGCAGAGGAAAAACACAGACCGGGCCCTGAAAACACAGGGGAGGAGCCCCACCAGAGGATGGTCAAAAGAAGGGCGCGGAGAGAGGCTGAGGAGGCCATACACAGCCACATCCGGCTCCAGACCGCCGAGCAGCTTCTGAAAAGGGTGGACACAGGCTTCGGCCAGAAATCAAGGGCCCCCTTCCAGACCATAGTGGAGGGTGTGCAGAACGCCGCTGACGCCATAGACAAGGCGCGGGAGGCGCTCAAGAGATCGGGGCACCCACCTGACTATGATGCAAAGATCACCGTTAAGGTGGAGGTGGTAGACAAGTCCCGGGGGGAGCTCTATATCTGCATCGAAGACAACGGCATCGGGATCCCCAAGGGCAAGGTCCACATCATCATGCGAGCCGGCGGCACCGGCACCGTGGAGTACAAGGCATCGAGGAGCCAGCAGGGCATCGGCTGGAAGGCCGCGGCCATCTACTCGAACCAGTCCACAGGCAAGCCGGCTGAGATCATCAGCAAGACCTTCTTCGAGAAGCAGGCGCACCGCCACGTCTATGACTACGGCAAGGGCAAGGTCACAAAGCTCGTGGAAGAGCCCTATGAGGGCGAGTTCCCTGAGCACGGCACAAGGATGAGCCTCTATCTCATCGGCGACTACCCAAGGGCCCGGAGCAACATCAGGGAGTTCATGAAAAGGATGGCTGCCGTCCACCCCTACATCACCTTCCAGTTCCATGACAACGGCGAGCCCACCATCTACCCGAAGCGAAGCGGAGCGAGCATACCCATCCCCACGCCTGTGCCGCCTCACCCTAACTCAGTGGACGTAGGCCAGCTAAAGGACATGCTTGCGGCCCAGTCCAAGGTGAGAAGCATCTGGATCTCAGGTTTTCTCAAGCGGGCCTTCTGCAGGATCGGGAACAAGAGCATACAGGACCTCATCGAGCGAACAGCGATCCTCATGTACTTTGACGGGAAAGGTGTCTTCGCCGGCGACATAGTGAAGCGCATCGCCCAGAGCGACAAGGTGGCGCGGCTCAAGAAAGAAGGCGCCTCCAAGGTGGAATATTACCTTGAGAAGGTGCTCGTCCGGGACTATGAGATAGACTACGGCTTTGCAGCGGAGCTGGTGATGAAGGGCAGGCTGGCACCGGGCAGGAACATCAGATACCTCTCCAACGAGGACATCATCCGGCTCTTCAAGATAGACAAAAGCGAGCTCCCGAAACCGCCCTTCACGCCAAGGACCACGGTGAACATGATCCTCTCGGACGAAGGCAAGGTCAGGCTCCTCACCGAGACCCTGAGGAGCATGTTCTTCCCGGCGCCGCCCACAGACTCCCTCATGCCCATCCCCAAGGAGGTCTTCATCGAAGGCTTCGTCTCACTCTACAGGCCTGAGGAGCACGTCTTCATCGAGAGAAAACCCTCTAGCACAGGCGGGCGCCCCATCCAGGTGCAGGTCCTTGGGATGTACGGGGGGGAGATACCTGAGGACATGCGGGACCAGGACAGGCTCATCAGGATCGCCAACGCCACACCTCTCATCTACGAGTTCGGAAGCGACATCGTAACACAGACCATGAAGGACATCGACTGGGCGAGATACAGGCTCGGCAGAAAGGGTGAGATGCCAAGCGGCCCGGTGATATTCGTGGTCCATGTGACATCGCCCCAGCTCAAATACCTGGGCGTTGCAAAGCAGGCCATCGGCGCAGACGATGTTATCGCAGGGGAGGTGAAGTTCGCGGTCCAGGCAGCTGCAAGAAAGCTCTCCGAACATGTGAAAAGGCTTGAAAAGGACAAGCAAACAGGGCATGTGCGCAAATACCTTGAGAGATATGCCCGGGTCGTGGCAGAGACCCTTCACAAGATGATAGACGTGGATAAGGACGCCGTGTACCAGATGCTCTCCGACGAGATAGCCCGCCGGCGCCCCACAGTGATCACCCATGAGGAGACAGCCATCCCACAGGCCACAGTGGAGGAGGAGAATGTCAAAGTCGAAGATTGAGATCCGCGACGACGTGAGCGCCAAGGAGCTCGTCCAGGTCATAGACTCCATTGCAAGACAGATATACAGGGACATTGAGCAGGGAAAGAACCCGAGCTTTGAGGTGCCGACCAGAGCCGCCTCCAACATAATCTATGACGAGAAAAAAGACGTCATCTACATGGGGAAGAACCAGTCCACACGCTCATTCCACAACAGCGGCACCGTCGCCGCCTTCGCCCAGACCCTCATGGTCCTGAGCATCATAGAGGAGGCGGCTGAGAGGGCCAAGCACCTGACGAAGAGGGAGATCTATTACCAGGACCCTGAGCTCTTCAAGAAGGACCAGAAGATCTCGGACAGCATCATAGAGGACCTTGCAGTGACCCTGGGCGTAACACGTCCCTGTCTCAGGGTGGTGGCGGCGGCCAAGGGCACCTGCATCGGCGATCTCACGCTTCAGGAGGGCAGCGACACATTCAACTGCAACCAGCTCGGCAGGGGCGGCTGGAGCATAAGCCCCTTCATAGACGAGGTGGAGATCAAGGACTGCGGGGCCGAGTACGTCCTAGTGGTGGAGAAGGACGCTGCCATGATAAGGCTGATCGAGGAGGACTTCCACAAGAAGAACAGCTGCCTCCTCATCACAGGGAAGGGCCAGCCTGACATCGCCACCAGACGGCTCATCCGCCGTCTCAACAAGGAGCTGAATCTCCCGGTGTACATACTCACAGACAGCGACAGCTACGGTATGCAGATATGCTCAAGCTACAAGCGGGGGAGCATCGCCCTGAGCTTTGAATCCCCCTATCTCGCGGTGCCAGATGCAAAGCTCCTCGGCCTCCTGCCAACCGACCTAGACAAGTTCAACGTGCCCAAGGCAGCCAGGCTGAAGATGACCGAGTGGGACTTGAAGAAGGCCAAGGGAATGCTGGAGATGCCCTGGATCAAGCGCAACAAACGGTGGACACAGGAGCTCAAGCTCATGATCAAGAACCAGGAGAAGGCCGAGCTCCAGGCCCTTGCAAAACACGGCATCACCTTCATGACAGACACATATATCCCGCAGAAGCTGGCTGAGAAGGACTGGATATGAAGGGTCTAGAGCTCGTTGAGACGCTCCGGCTTTCTTTGCAAGATACCCTTCTCAACGCGGTCGCTGTAGAGGATGA
>RFHW01000080.1 GCA_003695745.1 Methanobacteriota archaeon
AAACCGGACATTATCTTTTAACACAGGCCGCCACACCATTCCTTGACACAGTGCTGACAAATGTGTACCTTATGGGCATAAAAAACTTCTTGGCTGAAAAACAGACCTGCAATCCAATAGGTCTTCGCCGCAAACCCCCCGGCGCTTACACCATCGATACGGGATAAATGCGAAATGATCTCGCTGCTCCACAGCCTCTGACGTTGCAAAAAAGAGGCCCTACAGGAACTCTGAGAGCGAGATCTGGGGCTTCGGCTCCTCTTTGAAAACGGTGTCAATGCTCCTTTCCAGTATTGTGATGCGCTGCTCAAGATATCTGTCAAGGGAGTATTTCTCGATCATCTCCTTGGATATGCTCAGATACTTCTCAACAGAGCCTCTGTGGACGGTGAGAACCAGCTTGCCCCCGCATTTACGGCAGGAGCCGCTCAGGGGAACCCTCCTGTACTTTGCGTTGCATGCCACGCACCGTATGGTCTGCTTTGAAAAGGTGCGCAGGTTGCCTGCGAGGTCCGGGAGAAAATGGCTCTCAATGACCTTGCGCGCCACGTCTCTTTTGTCCACCGCCCGGATCTTGTCTGCAAGCTCAAGCTGGCGCTCCACCTTCTCACGCATCTCGCCAAGGGAGAGGTAGCTGCTGACACGGGGGCCCATGGAGATATGGGTTATGTGGTGGGTGAAGCCCGATGAGAACGGGTCGCCTCCGTCAAGCCTGTCTTTGACAACCTCTACCATGTCCCGCACCTCGCCGGGCATGACCCGGTCCAGCGTCCTCTCATAGAACTCAAGGGGGTACCGGTCCATCACATCTATGTTGTGGGCTTCGTCATCGATCTCCATAGGGTCAAGGCGGGTTGTGAGAACAAGGGGGGCATCCATCCTCCCGCCCCGTGTGCTGGGCAGATAGCTCCTTGAAAAGTTCAGAAGGGCGTCCATAAGCAGGATTATGCTGTCCTCATCGCCATCGCAGTTTCGTCTCTTGGCGGCGTGGAAAAAGGGGTGGGCATAGCCTACCCTGCGGTCTGTGACGCCGATGATCCTTGCAAGCATGCCCGTGGATGTGTGGGGCGCAAGGCCGATTGCCAGATGCCCTATGAGGTCCTCCGGCGACTGGGCGTTGTAAAAGGGGCTGAGGCCGTAGACCTTCTCCAGGAGCTCGTCTGTGAATCTGGAGACCCTGTAGAGATAGTCAAGCCCCTCCTCTGGAAGGATGATGTCCTGGGGCATGAGAGGGACTATCTGGTCCTCTCGCTCAAGGGGCTGGCCGAGATGGTCTGTGGTGTACCCAAGCTCCCTTAGCTTCTCCACAGAGACCCCTATCTCAGCCGGTTTGAAATGGGTCATGGGCATGTCCGTTGCATCGAACCTTGCGGTGCCGTCTTTGAAGACATACACATCATGCTTCGCACGGAGGATGCCCTTTTCAATGGGCTCAGGGATCTTATAGGCTGAGGTCATGCCCACCACCCCCTTCACCGTCTTCTCGGTGGCGCCCACCTTCTCCACGGCATCTTCATAGAGCCTTTTCAGATCTATCTTCCGCGTCTCATAAGCCCCGTGGAACTCTGTGGTGGCAGAGCACCTTGGGCAGAGGAGCCTTACCGTCACCTCCCTGCACCGGGGGCACTGGCGCTTCACCACCTCAACGTGGACTGGGGATCTCTCCACCGCCTTGGAGAGGTCCCGTGTCCGGCCGCCTGCCTGGCCGATGGGGAAGAGGAGGTTCACCGGCGGCGACATCTTCCTGGGCTTGGCCTTCTCAGGCCGGCCCATCCGCGCCCCGATATATGTGGGCGCCTTCATCCGGACTGTTATGCCGAAGCTGTTCACAAGCTCCATGGGGTTGCTGGCAGCCTCCCACGCTGCGAGGAAGCCCCTGGGATCCAGGTCAGCGATGCCCAGAGCCCTGAGGAGGGCCTTATACTCCTTTATCAGCACACGGTCGCCTTCCATCTCATGGGGCACCCCCAGTATCTCCAGGAGCCCTTTCTCCTCCCTCTTCTCAAGGACAAGGGCCTCTCCTTCAATGGCCCCTGTGCAGAGCCACCGGGCAAGGCTCTTCAGCTCATCCATCTCCAGGTCATGGAAGAAATAGGTGTATCTGGGATGGAGTGGCACCCCTTTCTCGCAGAGGGAGAGGGCCTCGTCCACATCAGGGATCCTGCTGGCATCCACCTTGACCCCTTTTTTCTCTGCCTCCTGCGCCCACCATTCCTCACAGTATCCTGCCGGGAGCAGGGGGTGGTTGTTCTCAAGGAACTCGCCGTATCCGATGAGGATGTCGCCGTTGAAGAGCACCTCAGCCACATCGTCCTTCACATGCCGGGCCGTCTCCTCATCCTCAAGCCTTATAACGCTCCCGTCCCGCAGCTTCACGATAGGCCCTTCGATGGAGTCGCAGGGGCTTACCACCGCGCCCTTGCCGGGCTTCTCGGTCTTTATCTGGGTGCCCGTTGCTATGAAGTCGTCGAAGATGGCCATCGTCGCCGGGTGGAGGGAGACGCCGGCAAGGCCTGAGCACCTGCTCCTGCCGTATCTGAGCCTGAGACCGCCCTTCGCAGAGGGATGGGAGAGAAGGGGCCTGCCTGCAATGATGTCCTTGATATAGGTGTATTCCGGCGTCTTTTTCGGCAGGTCTTCATCGCCTTTTTTCTCCCTCCCTTTGAGCTCGGAGAGCCACTCCCAGCCCTCAAGACCGAGTTTTTTCACGAACTTCTCTATCTTGGGCGCCTTCTGGAGGACGCCTTCTGCGATGACTAGGACAGCGCCTCCGCGGAGCTGGTTCGTCTCGATCCTCGGCATGTCCCGGTGCCCTGATACCTCTGTCTTCTCGGTGCCTTCGCCTGTCACCTCCACAGGGATGTTGGAGAGTGCCATCCTGATCTCTGCAGGGGAGGGGAGGTACTGCAGGCGGGCGGCCTCGCTGTTGTAGAGGTCTGTCTCCTCCACGAACCTCTCGATCTCATCTGGCGTTGGCCTGTAGGCCGATAGGCCTAGGGTCTGGCGTATGTAGTCGGCTGTGAGAACGGCAAGGGCCTGTGCAGAGCCCCCTGCAGAGCGTATGGGCCCGGCGAAGTAGACGGCCAGATACCTCTCTCTGCCCATGTTCTCCTTTACGGCCACCTTCACAATGCCCTCCATGGGCGCGGCCACCACGCCTTCTGTGAGGATGGCAAGAGAGGTCCTCAGCGCCTGCTCTGCCGCCTCCTCCTCAGAGAGGGCCGATCTCTCCACGATGTCCCTTGCGATACGGAGGGCTGCCTCCTCTCTGCCCAGGCGGCGGACAAAGTCCCGTATGGTCTCTGCGATGCCCGGCGGACCTACAAGGCTTTCAACCCTCTCCGCAAGGTCAGCGGCCAGCGGGATTTCCGGCTCAAAATCAGGGTCTATCCCCTTCTTTCTCGCCTCCCTTGCGATGGTGTAAGCCTTCAGGGCGTCGGCTTCAAGGGTCTTAAAATATTCCTCCATGTTCATCCAGCAAATTTCATTATCACCGTTTTTCCCGTCTCCATGTTGAATATGGGCACCTTGCCTGGGTCTGGATGGAGGTTGAGCTTCCTCTGGTACTCTGTCTGGCTCTGGAAGGCGCCGGAGTTGATTATGTTTATGCCCCTGTAGCTGCTGGCCCCGGTGGTGTGCACATGCCCTGTGTGGAAGATGTCGGGCACCTCATCTATGAAGAGGCAGTCCATCCCCCGGGGCGACACCGGGACCTTCTCGCCGAATATGGGGACGAGCTGGCGTTTTTTCAGGAGCTCCAGCATGGCCGTCTCAGGCCGCGAATAGGACATGCCCGGAACGGTGGATATGATGTCGTCCATGCTCCTGCCGTGGTATACGAGGACCGATGTGCCGTGGAGCTTCACATAACAGGGATTCCCCACCATCCTGATGGACGGGTTCTCGTAGAGCCTTTCTGCAAAGTCCCTGAATATGGCTGGCTGGGGCTCGGCCTGTGATGTGGCATCGTGGTTGCCGGGGCTGATGATGATGTCTATGTAGTCTGGCACCATCTCCAGAAGCTCTGCAACCCTGCTGTACTGCTCGTAGATGTCCTTTATCTGCAGGTCATTGAGCTGCCCGGGATAGATGCCCACGCCGTCGACCACGTCCCCTGCCACCACAAGGTATTTGACGCTTTCGGCGAGCCTCTTTTGTTTCTCGCTCCCCACCTCGCCTCTGAGCCATTTGATAAAGCGCATGAACTCCCTTTCCATGAACTCATAGCTGCCCAGATGTATGTCTGAGACAAGGGCTATTGAAAGGGGCACGCCCCCTCCTTTCCCCCTGTCCTTTTCGATGGGCACGTCCGGGAGGAAAAGCTCATTTGCGATGATGATGTTCCCTTTATTCGAATATATGACGCCGTCCACGCAGACCACATCGTCATGAACGATACTCTTTGAAAGGTCGGCAAGCCTGCTTTCAGAAGACGGTATAACGGCGGGGACCGTGCCTGTGGGGTCTTCGATAACCAGTATGGTGTTGCCCTTCTTGCTTTTCCTGATCTCTGTCACAAGGCCCACCACCTTCACCTCGCTGCCCTGAGCTGCTTCCAGGGCGCGGCTCACGGTGATGGTGCCTTTAAGGTGGCTTCGCTCCCTGAAGACCCGGAGCCCCTTCTCATACCTGCTGTTGAAGTACTGGACAAAGCCCTCAAGGCTCCCCTTTGCAGGCGACGCCTCGCCGGGGTCCCTTATCTCCACCTCGCTTTCATATTCCTCGGCAGCCCTTCGGCCTCCCCTTCGCACCTCAACATCGAAGGACTGCAGGTCCTGGAGTGTGATTATGCCCTTCTTCTTCACAGAGCTCAGGAAGCGCTCCACAAATTCATCGGGGTCCTCTCTGCTCGCTATCTCGTGGAGGACCGTGGGGTGGACGCAGAGGTCCCTCTCCAGGAACCGGCAGACGATCTCTGTCCTGTCCATTGCTACAACCTTCTCTGAGCCGGCTGGAAGGTTGAAAGACCCTTGAGACGGATATCGTCCTCAACGACAAGCCTGATCCCTACAAGGGGGACCATGAGATGGATCTGCCTGGTGCGTCCGTACCTGCCCTTGCTCACCACTGTGCTGTTCACGATGCCAAGGAGGTCAAGCTCTGAGAGCAGGTCTGAAACACGCCTCTGTGTGAGTATGTCAAGACCTGCCTTTTTGCACAGCCTTGAATAGGTGTCATACACATCGCCGGTGGTTATGTTGCGGTGCTTCTGCTCGGTGAGGAGTATGATGGCGTAGAGCAGGATCTTTGACTGGGTTGGAAGGGTGCGCACCGCCTCCACAATGCTGTCTGCCTCGATGCGGTCCTTTGCCATGCGCACATGTCTCTCCTGCACCCGCGTTGCAGACTCGCGCTCAGCGATCTCGCCTGACACCCGAAGTAGGTCAAGGGCCTTTCTTGCGTCGCCGTGCTCCCGCGCCGCAAAGGCAGCGCAGAGCGGGATGACGTACTCGTCCACGGCACCGGGTTTAAAGGCGAGCTCCGCCCGCTGGTTCAGGATGTCCTCGAGCTGCCGGGCGTCATAGGGTTTGAACACCACAACCTCCTCTGAGAGGGAGGACTGTACCCTTGCGTCCAGATAGTCCTTGAACTTCAGGTCGTTGGATATGCCGATGATGCTCACCCTGGCGTGTTTGAGCTCGGAGTTTATCCTTGTGAGGTTGTAGATGATGTCGTCCCCTGATTTCTGGACCAGCCTGTCCACCTCGTCTAGGATGATCACCACGCACTGTTTCTGCTGGTCGATGGATGAGAGGAAGGTGCGGTACACCTTGTCTGTGGGCCAGCCTGTGAAGGGGACCCTTTCGCCGAAGGTCTCTGCAAGGTTCTGCAGCACCCTGTACTGGGTGTCCGTTATCTCGCAGTTGATGTAGGCTGTCTTCACTGGGATGTTGAGCTTTTGACCGGTGCTTTCCAGCTCCGAGCAGATGAACCTTGAGACTATCGTTTTTCCTGTGCCTGATTTGCCATAGATGAGGATGTTTGAGCTTTCCTCGTTTCGCAGGACAGAGCTCAGGATCATGGCGAGCTGTCTTATCTCGTTGTGGCGGTGGGGCAGCTCATCGGGGGTGTAGGAGTGACGGAGGACCTCCTTTGACAGAAAGAGGGGCTCCCTTGTCATGAGGGATTCGAAAATGCCGCTGAAAGAGGTTTTGAAGTCCATGTAGCCACCCTAGGTTTTCCAGTGGAAATGAAGGGGTTATCCCCCTTACCTGGCCATTACAATAGACCTCTTTATTGATAACCTTTTCGGAAAAAGATTATTGTAACTTCTTTTGGAACTTCCGGAGCGCCTCCTCCGGCTCCCGGAGCGGCGTTGAGGGCTGAATCAGAGGGGGATGCCATGATATGTCCATCGCCACGCCCTGTCGCGCCTGCCAATAGACCTTTGTTTCCTGTGGAAACAGTTCTTACCTGCTTCAGCCTCTCAACAGCTGGGAGGAAAGGTTTTTAATGGGCACATTCATCATCTAATATCACAATGGACATAAGCGTCATAGGCACTGGATACGTGGGATTGGTCACAGGCGCATGCTTTGCAAGCCTTGGCCACAGCGTGATATGCGTGGATGTGGACAGCGAGCGGGTGGACTGCATCAACAGAGGGGTCCCGCCCATATATGAAACCGGGCTTGAGGAGATGCTCAAGGAGGTGCTGGAGAGAAAAAGGCTTCGCGCCACAACAGACCTGGAGGAGGCTGTGGAGGGGAGCGCTGTCTCATTCATCTCAGTGGGCACGCCATCAGGCCTCCTGGGTGACATCGACCTCAGGTACATCGAGGAGGTGGGCAGGGACATAGGCAGATACCTGCCTGAGCGCTATCACGTGGTGGTGATGAAGAGCACCGTGGTCCCGGGGACCACGGAATACTCGCTCATACCGCTCATAGAGTCAACGTCAGGGAAACGGGCTGGAAGGGACTTCGGAGTGGCGATGAACCCTGAGTTCCTCAGGGAGGGCAGCGCCATAGAGGATTTCCTCAGGCCTGACAGGATCGTCATAGGCGGGATCGACGAGCGCTCCACAGAGACGGTGGCAGGGCTCTACAGGGATTTTGAGGCGCCCATCATGAGGACAGATCCCCGCACAGCCGAGATGATCAAATACGCCACCAACTCCTTCCTGGCCACCAAGATCAGCTTCATAAACGAGATAGGGAACATCTGCAAGCCCCTTGGGATAGACGCCTATGAGGTTGCCAGGGGGCTTGCAATGGACAGCCGTGTGTCACCAAGCTTTCTCAGGGCAGGCATAGGCTTCGGCGGCTCCTGCTTCCCGAAGGATGTGAAGGCCATCGTGGGCAAGGCAAAGGAGGTCTACTACCATCCTATGGTCCTCAATGCCGCTCTGGAGCTGAACGAGACGCAGCCCCTCAGGCTCATAAAGCTCGCTGAAGACCGGGTGGGCAGCCTCAGGGGGAGGGATGTGGTGGTCCTCGGCCTTGCCTTCAAGCCAGGGACAGATGACATGCGGGAGGCGCCTTCCATCAAGATCATAAACTCCCTTTTAAAGAAGGGCGCGGTCGTCCATGCCGCCGATCCGGTGGCCACCGGCGAGGCCCGGAAGATATTCGGTGACAGGATAGGATACTATGAAGACCCCCGGGAGGCTGTGAAAAAAGGTGAGATCCTCCTCATCGTTACAGAATGGGATGAGTTCAGGGATGAAGGGCTTTACAGAGGGAAGATGGTCTTTGACGGCAGAAAGATTGAAGAGGCGAGGGCTGCCGATTACTATGAAGGCGTCTGCTGGTGATGTGTGATGAAGGCTGTTATCCCTGCGGCAGGTCTGGGGACGCGGTTCCTCCCTATCACAAAGGCGCAGCCAAAGGAGATGCTCCCAGTCTATGACAGGCCTGCCATCCAGTATGTTGTGGAGGAGGTGGTGCAGTCTGGCATCGACGACATACTCATCATCACCGGGAAGAACAAACGGGCCATTGAAGACCATTTTGACCGCTCCCTTGAGCTGGAGATATCGCTGCGGAACAGGGAGAAGGAGGAGTATCTGAGGAAGATCGAGCGCATATCCTCTGTGGACATCCACTTCATCAGGCAGAAGGAGCAGAAGGGCCTTGGGGACGCCATCTACTGCGCAAGGAAATATGTGGGCGGCGAGCCCTTTGCAGTGCTCCTTGGGGACACCATCACAGTGGCCGAGAGGCCCTGCACCAGGCAGATGATGGACATCTTTTTTGAGGTGGAGGCGCCTGTGATAGCTGTTGAGGAGGTGCCAATGGAGAAGGTTGGCAGCTACGGCGTCATCTCATACCGCGAGGATGAAAAGGGTCTTTTCCTCATAGAGGACCTTGTGGAGAAGCCTGAGCCAGGGGAGGCGCCCTCGAACTATGCCATCATAGGCAGGTATCTGCTTACGCCCGATGTCTTTGACTTCATCGAGAAGACCCGGCCGGGCAAGGGCGGCGAGATACAGCTCACCGACGCGCTCCGGCTGCTCAACAGATCGAGACAGATCTATGGATTTAAGTTCGAAGGCCGGCGATATGACATTGGCAACATGATGGACTGGCTCAAAAGCACCGTTGAGCTGGCCCTTGCCGATGATGCTGTGAGGGAGGAGCTGTCGGCCTTTCTCAGGGATGTGGTATAGGTGGCGGTCGAAGAAGAGGTGAAAGACCTTTCACGGTCGTTGAGAAGAGATGGTGTGGATTTTGAAGACTGGCAGGTCCTTGTCACAGGCGGCGCAGGGTTCCTTGGCTCATGGGTCTGCGACGTCCTTCTGGAGCAGGGGGCGAGGGTCACCTGTGTGGACAACCTTGTCTCAGGGAGAGAGGAGAACATCGGCCATCTCACAGGGGATCGTTTTCGCTTCGTCAAACACGACATATCCCGGCCCATAGTCTTTGACACCCCCTTTGACCTTGTCATCCACATGGCGAGCAGGGCATCGCCCTTCGAGTTCACAAGACATCCCATCCAGATCCTGAAGGCCAACACGCTGGGCATATGGGTGGCGCTGGGCATTGCAAAGAAACACGGGAGCCGCTTCCTCTACACATCCACAAGCGAGGTCTACGGGAACCCTGACCCGGGGTTCGTGCCCACCCCTGAATCCTATCATGGGAATGTGAACCCGCTGGGGCCGCGGGGCTGCTATGACGAGGCCAAGCGCGCTGGGGAGGCCTTTGTCACCGCCTATCACACACAGCACGGCCTTGACACCCGGATGGTGAGGATATTCAACACCTACGGCCCCCGCATGAGGGGTGATGACATCTACGGCAGGGTGGTGCCGAGATTCATAGATCAGGCCCTGTCAAACAAGCCCATCACCGTCTTTGGCGACGGCACCCAGACGAGGTCCTTCACATATGTGACGGATCAGATCAACGGGATTCTCAGGCTCGCCGCCAAGGAGGATGTGGACAACCCGGTGGTGAACATCGGCAGCAACAGGGAGACCTCTATAATCGATCTTGCAAGGCTCATAATACGCCTTACGGGCTCGGATTCTGAGATCACCTTCCACCCGCTGCCTGAGGATGATCCGCTGAGGAGGTGCCCGGACATCACAAGGGCGAGGGAGCTTCTTGGCTGGGAGCCCAAGGTGGGTCTTGAGGAGGGTCTGCGCAGATTCATAGAGCATGTGAAGTGAGCCGGTTATGGATAAGGCAAAGGTCATCAGGGACCCTGTGCACAAGGACATCTTCCTCTCAGAGCTTGAGATGAGGCTTGTGGACACGCCTGAGTTCCAGAGGCTCAGGAGGATAAAGCAGCTGGGGGTGACGAACCTCGTATATCCCAGCGCAAACCACACGCGCTTTGAGCACAGCATAGGCGCGGCCCACATTGCAGGGCGCATTATAGGGCGTTTTGACGTGGGCGATGCAGGCGAGGCGCTCAGGGCCGCTGCCCTGCTCCATGACATCGGCCATGGCCCTCTTTCGCACACCTCTGAGGAGCTTCTGAAGAGGCATCTTGACCGCTCCCATGAGGATGCAACGCTCAGCGTGATCCGGGAGAGCGGGATCAGGGACATCCTCTCCGAATACTCTGTGGATCCTGATGTGGTCCTGGCGATCCTTTCAAAGGAGCATATGCTCAGCGGCCTCATCTCCGGGGAGGTGGATGTGGATCGCATGGACTATCTTGCAAGGGACGCCTATCACACGGGGGTGGCCTATGGCGTGATCGACATGGACAGGCTGGTGAACACGGTGGAGCTTGTGGATGGCGATATCGTCATATCACAGGGGGGTCTCAGGGCGGTGGAGGGGCTTTTGGTCGCCCGTTTCCTGATGACGCCCACCGTCTATCTTCATCATACATCCCGTATCGCCGATGCCATGTTCCTGCGCGCCACTGAACGGGCTGTTGAGGAGGGTTTGCTGAGGCTGGAGGATCTGATGAGGATGGATGACTTTGACATACAGGCGATGTTCAGGGCTGCCGGGGGGTATGTGAGGCATATGGGCAGGCGCCTTGAGGATCGGAGGCTTTTCAAGACGGCCTGGTTCGCTGATGAGACCTGTGGCGACGAGGGGCTTAGAGAGTCCTTTTACGCTCTTATGGAGGATCTGGGGAGGTGGGCCCGGCTGGAGGTGGAGCTTGCTGAGGACTGCGGCCTTGAAGAGGGTTTTGTCATCGTTGACATAACGCCCCGGTCCAGATATGAGGAGAGCAACGCCCTTATCTGGGATGGCGAGGCCGCCCGTCCGGTGAGCATGGTCTCGCCTATTGTGAGGATACTGCAGGACACGGAGGCCTCTAAATGGAGCGTGGGCGTATATGCTCCTCAGGAGCATCTGGAGAGGGTGAGGGGGATATGCGGCAACATAAAGGGTTATCTTTAGCGGCTGGTTCCCTTCTCTTGAATGAGGCGGTCCCATGTCTCCAGATCCTTCATCGATCTTTCGAGGTGGTCTGC
>RFHW01000081.1 GCA_003695745.1 Methanobacteriota archaeon
GCCCTTCAGGTTGCCCTGGATGTGCTGTCCATTGAGGATGCCCTCACCATCGCCGAGGAGGCTGTGGCTGGCGGTGCGAACTGGCTTGAGGCCGGGACGCCGCTCATCAAGAACCATGGGATGGTAGCTGTGAAAAGGCTGAAAGGTGCTTTCCCCGATGCTGTTGTTGTGGCTGACCTCAAGACCATGGACACCGGAGACATCGAGGTGGAGATGGCGGCGAAGAACGGCGCTGACGTTGTCGGGGTGCTGGGTGTGGCCCCTGACATGACCATCAAGCGCGCTGTGAACACCGCCTCCGCCCACAATGTGAAGATCATGGCAGACCTCATCGGCGTGAAGGATAAGCTGGGCCGGGCAAGGGAGCTTGAGGAGCTGGGTGTAGACTACATCCTGGTGCACACGCCCCTGGATGTGCAGCGGGTCATGCTTGAGAAGGTGGACGCGGCGCTGGATGAACTAAAAGGGCTTATCAAAAACGTTGAGGTGCCTGTGGCTGCGGCCGGAGGCATCACCCTTGAGACGGCTCCTCACCTCCGTGACGCCGGTGTGAGCATATTCGTCGTGGGCCGGGCCCTGACCAAGGCAAAGGATGTGACCGGCACGGCAAGGCGGTTCTGCGAGATAATCGGCGTCATGCCTGAGGAGAAAAAGGAAAAGATCCCGGAGCCCGGGCAGATGCTCAAGGAGTTTGAGGCGCTGCCCACGCCATTTATCTCAGACGCCATGAAGCGCTTTGGAGCGATGCGAGGGCTTCGCCCTGTGGTCAAAGGTGTGCGGGTGGCAGGCCCTGCCTATACGGTGCGGACGCTGGGCGGCGACTGGGGCAAGGTGGTGAAGGCCGTTGACCTGGCATCTCCGGGCGATGTTATCGTGGTGGACGCCCAGGGGATGGATGTTGCGGTGTGGGGCGAGCTTGCCACGTTGAGCGCCATGAAACGAGGGATCAAGGCGGTGGTCATAGACGGCGGGATACGGGATGTGGATGACATAGAGAGGCTTGGATTCCCGGCATGGGCCAGGCATATCGCTCCAAATGCAGGAGAGCCCCATGGCCACGGCAGGCTCAACGAGCCTATCGCCTGCGCAGGCCAGCCCGTGTCCCCCGGCGATATCGTTGTTGCCGACGAGATCGGTGTGGTGGTGGTGCCCCGTGAGCGCGCCTATGAGATACTGAAGAAGGCAAAAGAAGTGGCAAAGAAGGAAAAGAGGTACAAAGAGGGGATCGAGAGAGGCAGGACCCTGTCAGAGATATTCGGCCTCTGAGAAAACCCCCCTCAGTATAGAAAAAGGTTAAATAGGAATTCGGGAGATGGATGGGTCGGTGGTTTGATTTGACTGCAGCAACAGAGGAGACAGAGGAAACGGTTTTTCACAAGAAGCTGAAGGTGAAGATGAAGGACAAGGGCGATGAGGGCCGTATCGCCTTTCTCAAGGATTATCTGGATTTTCTCCTGCGGGCCAAGCGGACGCTGCCTCCGGACTTCCCCACCTTTGCAAGGGAGATCATGGGGATGGATGAGCGCAGGGGCTGGATACACATCAGGATCTGGCACCGGGAGAGCGAGCTCGTGGAGTTCGCGCGCAGCCGGGGCTACGACTACAAGATAGAGCACTATGATTGACGGGGGTTTTGCCATTGGTGAGGCCCTTGTGGGTGAGGAGCCTGAGATAGCTCACATCGACCTTGTGGTGGGCAGAAAGGACGGGCCCATCGGATCGGCCTTCGCATCATCCCTCGCCCAGCCGCGGATGGGGCACACCCCTATTCTGGCGGTGGTGCGGCCCAACCTGCCTGTGAAACCAGCGACCCTGATCGTGCCCAAGGTGACCATCCGTGATCTGGAGGGTGCTGAGCGCATCTTCGGCCCGGCCCAGAGCGCCGTGTCCAAGGCGGTGGCCGACGCCGTTGACGAAGGCATCCTACCCCGGGAAAGTGTGGAGGAGCTGGCGATCATCGTCTCTGTCTTCATCCACCCCCGTGGCAAGGACTACCAGCGCATCTACAGATACAATTATGCCGCCACCAAGCTCGCGCTGAAGCGGGCGGTGGAGGGCTTCCCAGGGATTGACGTGGTCCTTGAGGAGAAGCCAAAGGCCGCCCATGAGATGATCGGCTTCAGGATAAACAACCTCGAGCAGCCACCTTATCTGGGTGTGGAGCTGGTCCATGACGACTGGCGGCGAGTGGAGGGTATCCTGAGGGCCCTGCCGCGCAAGGACGGGATCATACTCAAGGCCGGCGCGCCGCTCATCAAGCGCTATGGCGTGGAGGTGTGCCAGAAGATACATCAGATCAGGCCTGAAACCGTGGTCATCGCCGATATGAAGAGCCTTGACACCGGGAACCTTGAGGCGAGGATGGCAGGCGACGCCACGGCCGATGTGGCGGTCTTCTCAGGTCGTGCGCCCCTTAAGACGATGGAGCGTTTCATCGAGGAGGCCCATAAGGTCGGGGCCCTCGCCTATATGGACACCATAAACGTGGAGGACCCCCTTGAGGTAATAAACCAGCTCCAGATGAAGCCCGATATTGTGGAGCTCCATGCCACTGGAGAGAAGAGCAGGATCGCCAGGATCAAAGAGGCCTGCGGCCCCCGTTCGCTGGTGGCTGTGGCAGGGGAGTTTGAGGTAGATGAGGCTAAGAGGCTGAGGGATGCAGGCGCCGATATTATCGTGCTGGGCGAGACCATCACCGAGGCAGGGGACATCAACAAGACCGCCACCGATTACCTGCAGGGGCTCGGCATCTATGAGGTGGACCAGTTCAGGATCATGACAGACTTCTGATAAGTGATAGGTGTGAGGAAGAGGATCGAGATGACAGCCGATGAAAAGTTGAATAACCCGCCTTATCTGGAGGTGGCCTTTGACATACCTGACTGGAGGCGCGTGGAAGGCGTGATACGGGCGCTCCCCGACCATCCGGCGGTGGTGATCGAGGCCGGCACCCCGCTCATCAAGCGCTATGGCGTGGAGGTTTGTCGGAAGATACATCAGATACGGCCGAGGGCCGTAGTGCTGGCTGACCTCAAGACCATGAGCTCGGGCCTGCGGGAGGCGCGGATGGCAGCGCAGGCCACGGCCGACGTGGTCTCCTTCGCCGGTGTGGCGCCCCTTGGGACGCAGGAGGCCTTCATCGAGGAGTGCCATGAACAGGGCGTCCTCGCCCTTCTGGACACGATCAACCTCCATGACCCGCTGCCAACGCTACGCAAGCTCAGGGTCAAACCCGATGTGGTGGAGCTGCACAGGGCAATCGACCTGGAGCTCACCGACACGGCGCATCAGTGGGGCAACATACCGGAGATAAAAGAGGCCATCGGCGGCGGACCCGTCGCGGTGGCCGGCGGCATACGGCTCCCCAAGGTCAAAGAAGCACTCGCATCCAAGGCAGACATCCTCGTGGTGGGCAGGGCCATCACCGTGGCAAAGGACGTGAACAGCGCGGCCAGAGCGTTCCTCCGGGAGATGGGTGTCTGAAGCCGGGTGTTTCAGATCTCTCAGGGCAGGGCTTTTATCCCTTCTGTCTCTTTGAGCCTCTTGTCGAAGGTGAGAAGTTTTTCGATGCCGTTCTGTCTCATCACCGCGATTATCGTGCAGTCTGTGAAGCTCATCCCCTCTTTCTGAAACAGCGTCCATGCCTCCCTGAAGGATTCCTCATCCACTTTAAGCATCTTGAGCTCTGAGGAAAGGAGATAATCGCCGACTTCAACCGCCTTCTCCAACCCCACTTTAACCAGGGTCACCGTCACCACCTCGTCGAAGATGTAATCCGATATCCAGGGCTCTCCAAATTCCCCTTCCACACACCTCGTCAGGAGCTGCACTGCCTCTTTGTGGTGCTCAACCCTTGAGTTGTGGTAGGCCACGAGGACGCTTGAGTCTATGAAGATGGGCATGCTATCTATCGGTATAGGAGGCTGTCTATCTCGGTGCTGGTCTTCTCGGTGCCCTCGCCCCAGTCGATGGGTTTCAGGTCGAGCAGGCTCTTTGCAGGGCCCCTTTCCTCATGCTTTTTTTCAAGCCAGAATTTCATCGCCCTTGTCACGGCCTGACCGAGCTTCTGCCCTTCCTTAACAGCCTCTGCCTTGAATCTCCTGAAGACCTTTTCGTCCACGTCCCGCACGGTTATGTTCATACATGTCACCACTTGTAAACTTGTTTACAAATAACATCTAAAAGATTATTCAAACACCCTCTTAAATCCAAAAAGAACAACCACAATGGCAAAGGACGTGAACAGCGCGGCCAGAGCGTTCCTCCGGGAGATGGGAGTCCCTACTATTTTATATTTCACTAATGTGATTTTGTTAGAGATGACATGGTAGTGGAAAATCTTGGTTGGAAGGAATTCTTAAAGCTAAACCGAGGAAAGGTTTTGATCAGTCTTGGCGTGGCCTTGTCCTTTTATCTTTTTAGATTCCTTAATACATTATTGACGTACCCAGATGCGACATTAATCCGTCCAATCAATTACACCTCACTTCCTGATAGTTTAATTATCCTATTGGTTTATGCAATTTCAATCCTGTTAAATGCCATTTTATTCTATCCTTTTTCGTGTTCTTTGTACTTCCTTTACCATGGATTTCGAGAGAAGCGATTCAGAGAGGTTATTAGAATAAAAAAAGTATTATTCAGCCTTATTTTCTTAAATCCCATTTCAATCGCTACAATACCTCTAGTGCTTCTTTTCATAAAGATCGCCTTAGGCCCTCATATGCAATGCGGGGTCTATATTGCAGAGGTCCTGCCGAATTCTTATGCAAGGAGAGATTGGGCTGCAGGAAAAGACGGTCATCGTGGGGATTAATGGCAAACCAGTTAGAAATGTCTCAGAATTCCAAAGAATCCTGGACACTTTGGAAAATGACCAGGAGGTTTCCATTACCTGGAGCAGAGAAGGGCGGTGGTATGGAGGTCAAAATATTAAAGTTAAAAAGCCCTTAGGAGTTAAAATAGGCACTTACACTCCCTTGGAAGGTAGTTGGGAATGTGATCAAATCTCACTGTTCGAAAAGGAGTTAAAACAATCGCAGGCTTGAATGAAATCGGTTTGTGAGCCACTCAATTTGTTCCTTCTTTTCCATCACGTCCTCCCCTGCTTCCATTCAGAAGCCTTTATATATCATATCAACAGATTTCGATACATCAAAGATCATATGGGAGGTTTTGGATTATGAAAAAGGCCCTGATAAGTGTGTCCTTGATTGCCCTGCTCCTCGTGGCAGGCTGTCTTGGAGAGGGGAAGAGCGGGACCGACACAGTGAAAGCAGAAGTGCTTGTGGACCCGGCTTGGGTGCAGAGCCATCTCGATGACCCCGGTGTCAGGATCATAGACCTCTCCTCCAGCCCGGCCGTGTATGAGAACGGCCACATAAAAGGCGCGGTCTATGTGGACTGGAGGAGCGACATCGCTGATCCGGAGCAGGTCGACCGATACAACATAGCGCCGAGGGAGCAGATCGAGGCCCTGCTGGGGCGGCTGGGCGTTGATGAGGACACGACCATCGTGCTCTACGACAACCTTGACAACCGCCTGTCAACGCGGACCTACTGGACCCTCAAGGTATATGGCCACGAGGATGTGAGGATACTTGACGGCGGGCGCAGGGCCTGGGAGGCTGCAGGCGGGGAATACACCGCTGAGGCCCCTGAGATCACGGCCACAGACTACCGGGCGAAGGGTGTGAACAGCGAGATTAAGACGGACATGGGCTTCATCCTTGATAATCTCGATAATCCTGATGTGGTGCTCATAGACGGGCGTCCAAGTGAGATGTACACGGGCGAGAAGGCGGGCGTGGTCTTCAACACCAAGGCCGAGCACAAGCGAAGAGGGCACATACCCGGCGCCTTGAACATCCCCTGGAAGGAGAACCTCAACGAGGACGGCACCTTCAAATCCCCTGAGGAGCTCAAAAGCCTCTATGAGTCACATGGCGTGACGCCTGACAAGACGGTGGTCACCTACTGCAACGAGGGACTCCATGCCTCGCCGCCCTGGTTCGTTTTGAGCGAGCTCCTGGGATACCCTGATGTGAGGCTCTATGACGATTCCATGGCGGAGTGGGCGAACCGCGATGACACGCCCATGAACACCGGGCCGGACCCATAGGGCAACGGGGCCGCCCCAAAGGTTTTATAA